>JAHJLI010000038.1 GCA_018821785.1 Pseudomonadota bacterium | reverse complement strand
TATTATAATATCAATAAGATACAAAATAAAAAATTGATTTGTGGAAAAAACCGTATTTATACCCTCATGATTCAGTCTTTATAATCGGTGATCGCGATTATCAAAAAGCCATTTGTGAAGTTTTTTAAAATCGATATTTGACTATTTTACGCAGTCTATCATCGATGCCCATTTTTTTGTAAAAAATAATGTTGAACTAACCTGCAGCGGGACTGTTCCCGCTCTCAGCGTTTAGTGGCTGGTTAGCTCTTTTGTTTTTTATCCATAATGTCTTTAAATTTGTCTCAAAAGCAGGGTGGGCAACATCAAAGTACCAGGTATCAGATATTTCTTTAAATTCATTCAGCATCGATTCACATAAAATCTTAAATCCAAACATTTCTTCGTGGACTTCTACAAAGGTATCTTCGCCCGTTTTAAACCCCAAGCATATTAAATCTGTTGTTCCTAGGTCTCTTTTGAACCCAACTATTTCTGCAATATCTATCCAAGCAAAGTATATGCTGTCTGGATCACTTGTATTTTTGATTTGGAAACCATTCTCAACAATTTCGATTATACCATATTTTGAGTTTTCTATTGAACTGTCATCAATATTGCCAGATTGAATGTCTGCTATAATCTTATCAACTTTCCGTAAACTAAAGTATTTGAGTGTTTTTTCTGCAATTACAATCACAAGGAAACCCATTATCAAACAAAAAACTATTGTGATTAGTGAGTTATCCATTTTTTAGGGAGCACCCGTAGAATTCAGCAAGAACCGTGTTCTTTGCGGTGCGTTGCAATAATTAATTATGATATTTATTTTTTTCTATCATTATATACTGCCAATATTAGCAACAGAGAAAGATGTTCTATGTTTTGGTTTTCAAACATTTTTTCTAGAGACAAAACTGATTTATTAATTGATACAAGACAATCTTCTCTGTAGAATATCTTCTGATTACTTATGCCCTGAATATATACCGGATATTTCTCAAGCCCGATCAGACAACTACCAATAGATACCTTGTTTTTAAGGAGCAATTTAATGTCCCAAAACATCTCTCCCTTTGGCTTGAAAGACATTATTATTGAACCATGCGGATCAACGATTGTGTTATTATTCCAAGACAGCTCAATATGATTGGAGGAAAGCTGATAGAATGAAGCTATTTTTTTTCTAATTACAATACCGCTATCATTAAAGATCTGAATCATTTTTTCATTTCAATTCAATCCGATGGACTGGCGCAGGTTATCTTAAATTTTTCTCGTTGAATTTTTATTCCCAGACACACCATTTTCCGTCGATATATGCAAACACCAAAGCAGGAGCGGGCATTTTGTTTGTGCTATTCGCAACAAAGTCTCCAAGTGTTTTGAATGTAGAATATTCTGTCTTATTTACACCAGAATAGACCATCATAACAGATTCACCTTTTATTATCTTAATATCATCAAGATTTGGGGGAATGTATATCAATTTATTTGATTTATAAAATTCAATAGCTTGTTCTTTCGTTCTCGCAAACGATATTTCATCTTGTCCGTACGCCTTTAGGCTCCAAGACTTTCTTTGAGTAAGTAACAAATCACCAACTTTTAGTTATTCCGCCTCATCAAAAGATTTCTTCAATTGTTGCAAAAACGGATATATGGATTTTCCAGAAATGTTTTCAGGGATCTTGTTATTCTCTCTAAAAAGATGGAGTGAATAATCGACATTTGCGGTAAAAACCAATGTGGAAATTTTAGCAATATCGCCTGATTTGAATTCCTTTTTTGCTATTACATTTTTAAAGTCTTGTCCATTCATGATTCCGATTTTCACAAAGAGAATCTTGTTAGAAATCCCTGTCAGTGACAGTGTGTTTTCCCCTTTTTTATGTATTGATTGATCTGTTTAAAAGTTCCCCAACCATTATATTCACTTACAGGATTTCCATTGATATAAACAATTACTCCACCGTCGATTTTATCCCCACCCGCTACTGCAACAGAATCGTCATTAAAATCACGACCATTTGTTCCAATGGTTATCACATAGATATCTATGTCCTCCGAGAAGGCATTGGCAGTCAGTAGTATCCGGTTAGAAAATTGCATGCGAAATATTAATAAATATTAACCATTTGGGTCATTTATTACTTGACAAAGAAATAAAAATTTTCGGTCGACCCTCTTAAAAGAAAAATCTTTTAAGAGGGAGCTGAAATGAAATTTGTGAAATTTTATTCACGGCAGCATGCAGTGCCAACGCAGAGGCAATTACTCAAACCGTTAAACACTATAATGTCCAAAATACCACCTCTTAAGTCGAGGTCCAACAAACCATTGGCAATGAATACCGAAGAGCTGCTTAACATTTTGACGTATTACCATCTACAAGAGTTCTCGTCAGGCAGTGAGTTGATTCAAGCTCTGCAAGAAGATGATTATGCCAGAAATTTCGTTGCCCCTGCCGGAGGCATTAAACACTCAACTTTCTTTGATACCGTTAATGACCGCGGAGTTGAGCAACTTCTTACTGTGTTTACCGAGCTACAAAAGCAGGCCACAGGAAGTTTGCCATCCCAGCATTCCGAGCTTGGTGATCTTGTTGCCATAGATGGATCGCTGATCGATTCAGTACTTTCCATGCACTGGGCCGAGTACCGAACAAATTCCAAAAAGGCGAAACTGCACCTGGGCTTCGACCTCAATCATGGCATCCCGCGAAAATTGTTTCTGACAGAGGGCAATGGTGCCGAAAGACCCTTTGTCAGTAGAATCATCGACCCTGGCCAAACAGGTGTGCTGGACCGAGGGTATCAGGCACATCATTTGTTTGATCAATGGCAGCAGGATGGATGTCATTTTGTTTGCCGCATAAAAGAAGATACTCATAAAGAAATCATTGAACAATTTCCGGTGCATGATAAGTCCCATGTGTTCTTTGATGCCATGGTTTCGCTTGGAACTCCCAATGTCAATCAAACGAAAAAGCCTGTTCACCTTGTTGGTTATGATATTGAGGGCAAATCTTACTGGGTAGCCACGGATCGTTTTGACCTATTGGCTGAGCAAGTAGCGCTGGTTTATAAACTCCGCTGGGACATTGAAAGTTTTTTTGCATGGTGGAAACGACACCTTAAAGTCTATCACCTTTTTGCTAGAAGCAAGAATGGCCTGATGGTTCAAATCCTCTCTG
>JAHJLI010000037.1 GCA_018821785.1 Pseudomonadota bacterium | reverse complement strand
CCGTCCATCACCGGCATCCGCATATCCGAAACAACCACCGCAATCGGGCCCTGATTTTTTAAAATATCAAGAGCTTCCGCCCCACTACCAGCAGTGTATATTTCAAAACGTTTGCGAAGCTCGCGCTTAATCGAATGTAGGATGTTTTCTTCATCATCGACGAAAAGAACCTTGTCGGTCATTCTTGCCTCTCATTGCAGTTAGTGCCCATTGATTTTTTTATTTTTCTGCAACACAAAATTTTTAAAGGCACTTGTCTTCCCGAAAGAAGGACTCAATAAAATCCCCTTTGTCGGGGTTAAAAAAACCATTGAACAGAAAGGTTTACTATTGTTACACAAGTATCTGATTATTGATATTTTGTCAAATTCGGCAACTTCTCTTGTAACTTCATAATAGGGGTAGAGTGATAATGAACTCAGTGCCTTTCCCCAGTATTGAAGACACCTTTATGGTTCCATTATGTTGATCGACAATTGTGCCATGAGCTACCGAGAGTCCCTGTCCCCTTCCCTTGCCAACAGGTTTAGTGGTAAAGAAAGGATCAAAGATTTTCTCGATGATGGTATCAGAAATACCGATTCCTGTATCAGCAAGACGCAATTCTACAAGTTCTCCAAGTTTTTTTGTAGTGATTGTAATTCGCCCTTTCTGTGGAACTTCAGAGTTATGTTTTTCGGTTAAAGCAAACGTTGCATTATTTATCAGACCAAGGAGAACCTGTTTAAATGATCCAGCTACCAGAGGCACTAACGGGAGTTCTTTTTCAAGATGCAGTTCGATCTCGGCCACATCTTGCCATTGACTGCAAGACACCTCAATGGTGCTCTCAATAATTCTGTTCAAGTCTTCCGGTAACTTCTCTGCACTGCCTGGTAGAGCAAATTCCTTCATTGCGGTGACAATCGATGAGATACGGAGGATTCCCTCAAGGGATTGTTTAAGGGCATTATCAGCCTCAATTCTGAGGTATTTCAAGTCGATTTCTTCGGCCATTTGTGTAATTGCAGAAACCTGCTCACTAAAGGCTCCAGCTGTCGAAGCTGCATCGACAAGGGTTTCATAGCTTGTCTGCATATCTATAAAATCATCGAGCACTTCTTTCAAAAACTGGGTGTTACTTAGCAAATACTGGATAGGTGTATTTATTTCATGAGCCATCCCGGCAGCAAGTGTTCCAATAGATTCCAACTTTTGGGCCTGGTGGAGTTGCGCTTCGAGTTCAATCTCTTTTGTGATGTCTTTTTTTACAGCGACAAAATTCAATACCTTTCCATGATCATCTTTCACTGGAGATATAGTCGATTCTTCCTGGTATAAGGTTCCATCTTTTTTCTTGTTAGTGACGCGACCAACCCATATATCCCCTGATAAAATTGTCCGCCAGAGATTGCTGTAAAAGTTTTCATCATGAAATCCACTATTAAGAATGCTGGGTTTTTTACCGATAACTTCTCGAGGACTGTATCCTGTCAATTTCTCGAAAGCTGGGTTAACGTAGATGATTTTACCTGCAGGGGAAGTGATAATAATGGATTCAGCGGCACTCTCAATGGCAGTAGTGAGCCGATTTTGTCGTTTTTGTATCTTGGTCTTCTGGCTGATTTCAGAAGTCAGTTTCTGGTTGGCCTGCTGCAAATCGGCTGTTCGTTCTTCAACCATAATTTCGAGCTGGAACTGATGTTTTTCCAACTCTTCTTTGATGCTGTTCAGTTCTATGTTTTGTCGTCGCTGAATCAGATTCTGGTAACCCATCAACGAGAGTTCCCTTGCCATGACCTCTAGAAAGACGAGCTTTTTCTCAAATTCCTGTAAGCTCATCTTCGGCATATTTTCAAATTCCTGAATCATCATATCCGGGCTTGCACCGATTTCCTCAGCATACTCCTTTACGCGTGCCTGATCTACATCACCGATATAATACTGACCAATTAACCAGTTGGCGATATGTTTGCCGTTGACGACTATTGGTGCGGCTGCATCATGAAAACCAATACCGCAACATTTGTGGTGGATAGATTTTTGACCTTCACGAACCTCTCTACCAAGCTGCTTTCCGGAAAAAATGCAATTCCCTAAACCCTTCTCTGTTGCCCTAATCATGCTACATACTTTTGAGTGATTACTCGGGACTGTTATCGGTATACCTTCAACGTCCGTCAAAGTGGAGGCAACAGAGTTAGCCTCGGCAAAGGAATCTTGAATTTGTTGAAGTT
>JAHJLI010000036.1 GCA_018821785.1 Pseudomonadota bacterium | reverse complement strand
GGGCCACACCGCCCATGACATCCCAGGACATTGCACTGCGAAGGATCTCATCCACCCGAACGCTGCCATCCAGCACCATGCCGAAACCGCCGTTAATCGCTTTACCTATTCCGGTTCCTCCACCATTATGAAGAGCCACAAGAGACATACCCCGGGCGGCATTACCGGCAAAACAATGCGTTGCCATATCGGCACAGACATTACTGCCATCCTTTATATTGGCTGTTTCCCTGAACGGAGAATCGGTACCGCCGGGATCATGATGATCGCGTCCGAGAATGACCGGACCAACCTCGCCATTACGCACCATCTCATTAAATTTCAGGGCAATGGCTGTGCGGCCTGCCGCATCGGAGTAGAGAATACGCGCCTGGCTGCCGACCACCAGCTTGTTGGCTTTGGCCTCTTTTATCCAGATATAATTGTCACGATCCTCAGACCTTCGTGCAGGGTCGATGCAGGACATAGCCGCGTGATCTGTTTTATCGAGATCTTCAGCCTTGCCGCTCAAACAGACCCAGCGAAAGGGTCCGTAGCCGTAGTCGAAGATCGGCCCCATAATATCCTCAAAATAGGACGGGAAGACAAAACCGTCTTTGGCATCGACACCGTTTTTAACCACCTCTGTCACCCCGGCATCAAAGACAGCTTTAAGAAAGGCATTGCCGTAATCAAAAAAATAAGCCCCCTGCCCCGAGAGTTTTTGAATGGCCTCGTAATGACGCCGAAGACTCTTGTCTACCAGCGACCGAAATGCTGCCCTGTCGGTGGCAAGCAGGCGGGTACGCTCATCAAAATCTATTCCCTGCGGACAGTAGCCACCATCGTAGACCACATGACAGGATGTCTGATCAGACAGCAGATCTACGTGGAACTCTTTTTCGGCCAGGTATTCAAGCAAATCAACCACATTACCATGGTAGGCAATTGAGCTGTTGTCCTTTGCTGCCAAACTCTTTTCAGCAATTTGCAGAATCTCCGCCAAATCACTGGAGACAACATCAACCCACCCCTGCTGCTGCCTGGTTTCAATCCGCGAGAAATCCACTTCTGCAGTAATAGAGACGGCTCCGGCAATTTTTGCCGCCTTGGGCTGCGCCCCACTCATCCCACCAAGACCTGAAGTGACGAAGAGCAAACCTGCAAGATCGCCCGTTTCCTGAACCCCGCACATTTTGCGGCCACCATTGAGAAGAGTGTTATAGGTGCCGTGAACAATGCCCTGGGGCCCAATATACATCCAGCCTCCCGCAGTCATCTGACCATAGGAGGAAACTCCCATCTGCGCGGCTATTTCCCAGTCGTCAGGGTTATCGTAGAGGCCGACCATCAGCCCGTTGGTAATGATAACCCTCGGTTGGTCCGGGCTTGACTGAAAAAGGCCCAGCGGGTGGCCCGACTGCATCACCAGAGTTTGATGATCGGTCATGACCTGCAGATATTTCTTGATAAGTCGCAGCTGCATCCAGTTCAGACAGACGCTGCCTGTCTCGCCGTAGGTCACCAGCTCATAAGGATAAAGAGCGACATCAAAATCAAGATTATTGTCGATCATCAGTTGGAAAGCCTTGCCGGCCAGACAGTTGCCTGCATACTCTTCAATGGGTTTTGCCTTTATCCTGCCATGGGGACGAAAACGGTATCCGTAGATGCGACCTCTGGTCTTCAGTTCTTTGAGAAACTCCGGCACAAGAAGGTCATGGTGCTGTTGTGGAACATAGCGCAGCGCATTTTTCAAGGCGGTTTCAGTCTGACTCCTGCTCAAACGAAAACCACGATCCGGAGCACGCCGAATCCCTGGCTGAAATGGTTCTTGTTCAGGCAGGTCATCCCCCAGTCGGATCTTCATCATCTCGGCAATCTGCGCATTGTTAAACATATCAATCTCCTCGGTCGCGTTTATAAAATTTATTCCATTTGATCAGAAATAATCATTTTCAGACAATAGTACCACCCGCGACTTGTATATACAAGATGTTTGTTATGTGAGTTTTTTATTGCTTTAAGCTGTAATTGTATATACAATCACAGCTAACAATTAACAAATCCTTC
>JAHJLI010000035.1 GCA_018821785.1 Pseudomonadota bacterium | reverse complement strand
TTGAAAACAAATTTGAATTAACAGCAAACACGCTACCCATTCAGGTTAAGGCGAACCAACTCGGGCTCATTATCCTGCGTGGCGTCTCGGCGCACGGTTTTTTCTGTGAATTCAATGGCCCCGGCATCTGATAAGGTGATCACCGCCGAAGACCGCGTACCGTAGTTGGGACCGTCGATAAAGATAGTGCCGAGCAGCCTCTCCCAGGCAAAGCCTACACCGGTTTCCGGCAGCTTGTCATCTGGTGGATGGCGGCTGTCGGCCAGGAGACTCAGCAAAGACAGGGGATCAACGTGGTCGGTCTCGACCATATGGGGCCGTAACAGCTCTTTGCCCCGCTGGACCTTTGGCCAGGGGGTGTCCAGCAGGTGATTGGAAAGGCCGTAGAAGCCCGGGCCAAGCAGGCGAGGCGCACTAATTTTATTGGAATAATAGTACAGATCGCAGGAATCGCCAAGAATCAGATTAAAGCCGTTATAAACGGAGGCCCTTGCCGCCAGGGCCTGCATATACTCCCCTGCACCCATGCTTCCGGCAAGATAGTTCATGAGAATCTCACCGCGGGAGGGGGCGTCCGGCCGGTTGGTGGCTGGTTCCCGATAGTTGGTGATGGCGGCAAAGCGTTGCCCGGCGGTAATGCCCAGCCAGGTACCACCACCCTGCAAGTCGCGTCCAGCAAGAAGGGTCTTTTCCCGGTCAAGAAAATCGAGTCTCGCGGTTGGCCTGGCAAGAAACTCATCGCGATTGGCGGCGACCACCAGTCGATAACCAGGAGTCAATTTATAGGAAAAAAACAGCAAACACATGATGGTCTCACTTGCTAATGTTTCTGCGGCCAGACCACGCCGTGCTCCTCTTCGATCAGATAGCAGAACACCGGCCATTCAAATTCTTTTTTTGAAATCGGACACCGGAGGGTAATGGTATGTTCACCTAAGGCGGCAATCTCCCAATCGCCGCCGCGACGCGAACCTTCAATACGAATCTTTTGTCCGACGCGAAACGGATAGGGTCGAAATACGGTTACATCGTGATTCATAGAATGCTCCTTCACAAAGTGCGGTACTCAAATCTGGTTACTGGAAACCTTACGATACTATAACACCTCTTCCGGGGATTACTATCGACAACAAACCCTGACCCAGGAGCAACTCCAACAGAACCTTGCTTTTCTATAAAAAGAGGGTACTTTGTTCCCTAGCCAATACCTATAATGGGCCATTTTTACACCCATTTCGTTACGGCTACGCATTCAGATGAAATTTCAAGGTTGACGGTTCTTGCTCAGTGCCTTCAGGCACTCAGGGGGGAAAAGAAATCCCCTTGGACGGTAACCACAGGAGAACGTTTTTACCATGCTCATGGCTCCACAAACAGCCTCCGCCGCTGTCGCTATAATCCAGTGCCATCATCCCCGGGACAGTTATTTGATCCTAAGGCGCGCGGCGCACCCTGATGATCCATGGTCCGGCCACTTCTCATTTCCCGGCGGCAGGAAAGATCAGGCCGATGAAGATCTGCTGGCCACCTGTATCCGGGAAACTGCCGAAGAAACAGGCATTCTACTCAGTATCGACCAATTGCAGCAACGCCTGGTCCTCGAACCGGCAGGCCGGCTTTTAAAACATCCAATATGGGTACAGCCTTTTCTCTTCACGCTCCCCAAGCCGCCTCCTCTCCGCCTCGACCCGAAAGAGATTCAAGGCGCTCTATGGCTCGACGCCGAGCTGTTTCAAACAGCCTCGTTACACCAAAATGTGGAACTCTTGCCCGGATGTCTTTGCCCAGCCTATCCCGTTGAGGACTATTATCTCTGGGGTTTCACCTACCGTTTGCTACGATCGATTCTGAAAATGGATCAGGCAAATATGGAATTGACCCTCTCCGGTCATAAAATATAAGGAAGAAATATATGACAGTACATAGAAATGTTCTCGGCACAGCACTGGAAATGTGCAGTATCGAACCGATGACCGGTTTCACCCGCGAAGGCAGTTGCAAGGTTACCGCCGATGATTATGGGGTGCATGGAGTTTGCATCGAAGCCACTGAGGATTTTTTGCAATTTTCAAAAATAAAGGGCAACGATCTCTCCACTCCCTCACCCATGTCGGGATTTGCCGGCCTGCAGCCCGGTGATCGCTGGTGTCTTTGTGCGGCACGCTGGCGGGAGGCCCTGGACCATGGCGTTGCCCCACTTGTCAATCTTGCGGCAACCCACGAGATCGCTTTAAACTTTGCCTCTCTTGAAGACTTTCTCGCTTACTCGATCGACAACGGGCAAAGCTGAACCAAGACAGGCTAATGACCATTTCCAAACCATGTTGCTTCCCTGGTCAGGCAGAATCCTTTTATGCCTCAATGGCCATACCTTTGGCTACCGCCTTCCTCTTTTCCTCACCCATGACGATGCCAAGTAACTCCAGGGCAAATTCAATGGAGGTTCCGGCACCTTTGGAGGTGACACAGTTCTTGTCAAAGACCACCTTCTCGCGTATGTGGTCTTGCGAACTGAGTTGTTCAACAAATCCTGGATGACAGGTGGCTTTCTTGCCTTGCAGCAGGCCATGATGCTCAAGCACAAGTGCCGGTGCGGCGCAGATCGCTCCATACAGCTTGTTTTCGCTGTTTTGCTTTTTTAGAAGCTCGACGAGCATTGCCGATTTCTGCAAGTTCTGGGCTCCGGGAATACCACCAGGCAACACTATCAGATCATACTTTTCGTCCAGGCACTGAGCAAGAGGAAGATCAGCCATAACCTTCACCTGATGAGATGAAGTAACCTGAAGATTTTCACCAACGGCAGCCAGATCTACCTGTACCCCCGCTCTGCGGAAAACATCTACAATACTAAGGGCCTCAATCATTTCAAATCCTTCAGCAAGTGGAACGAGAATCTTCTTATCCATGCGGGTCTCCTTTGTGTTGAGGGGTCTGTAAGAAACAACTCCAACCATTTCAGATATTTCTTTATGACTCGCTATATCATTCATGACTGAGTAGTGGATTATTTATTGTTATACGACGACTCAGAGAATTTTCAAGCTGTCACTTTCATGCTACAAGGTATACTGTGAACAGTATATTATCAAATTCCGGCTAACCGGGAGTTTGCAGACATGAGATTCGAAGATACCTAACGCCTCCCCCCTCTCCCAACTCATTTCTTTAAATGGCCACAATATCGAACTCAGTAATGCCCTGCAATGATATTATCGAGCAATTCTCCAATTCATTTTTGCTTACGATTGACTTTCCGAATAGATAGATCGATAATACAGAAAGGTATATAAGGTCATTACACACCTCGCAACAGACTCAACCTGGCCCGGTACGCTCCCATGATGGAATTAAGAAAATTTGTCGCTCCGGAATTTATATTCGGCGCTGGAGCCATGCAGCTGGTAGGCCGCTATCTGAGCAATTTCGGTGCAAAAAAAGTTCTTATAGTATCCGATAAGGGAGTTAGCGATGCCGGCTGGACAGGAAAGATCCTCAATCTCCTTGCGAGAGAAAACATTGTGGCCGCCGTTTTCTCCACCATTTCAGCCAATCCACGCGATATAGAGGTCATGGCTGGAGCTGATTTCTACCACCAGGAATGTTGTGATGTAATCGTAGCCATCGGCGGCGGCAGTCCTATGGATTGCGCTAAAGGTATAGGCATTGTCAGCACCAACCAAAAGAATATCCTCGAAATGGAAGGCATAGACAATGTTACTATCCCCGGACCGCCTCTTATCTGTATTCCCACAACCTCAGGCACCTCAGCTGATGTTTCGCAGTTTGCCATAATTACCGATACAAAAGAGAAAAAGAAGATAGCGATCATCAGTAAAACCGTGGTTCCAGACGTTGCACTCATCGATCCGCTCACCACCCTGACCATGTCTCCTTATCTTACTGCCTGCACAGGTGTCGATGCTTTAGTCCATGCAGTCGAAGCCTATGTCTCGACAGCCAATTCGCCTCTTCTCGACCTGCATGCACTGGAAGCGGTGCGACTGGTGTGCTCCAATCTACCCAAGGTGCTTGCCGCACCTACCGATCTTGATCTGCGCGGCAAAATGACTTTGGCCAGCCTGCAGGCAGGTCTGGCCTTCTCCAATGCCAGCCTTGGTGCCGTCCATGCCATGGCACACAGCCTTGGCGGTCTGCTCGACCTGCCACATGGTGAATGCAATGCTCTTTTGCTCGATCATGTGATTAATTATAACTTTCCCGATGCCGCCGAACGATACCTGAAAATCGGCGAAGCTATGGGATTGGATGTCCGGCATCTATCAATAAATGAAGCAAAAAATGCTATAATTTATAAAATCCGTCAATTGAAACAAAAAGTCGGCATTAAAAAGACCCTTGGCCAACAGGGAGCCTCGCTGACCGACATTCCTCACCTCGCCCGAAAAGCACTGAAAGATCCTTGTATGGTGACCAACCCCAGAGTTCCAAATCAGCGGGACATAGAGGTTATTTATGAAGAAGCCCTCTGAATGTGATGATGCTCGCGAAAAGTTGCGACAAAGCATCATCGGGCTTGGCGAAAGGTCGATCCGTAAAAGTTACTATCCGGAGCTGCAACAGCGAATAGCCGAACTTGAAGAAAAAAACCAAGAACTGCAGGCAGAAATCACCGAACGGATGGAGGCTCAGGCCTCAGCCAGAAAACTTGGCCGACAACTGCAGCAATCGCAAAAAATGGAAGCCATCGGCACACTTGCTGGGGGCATTGCTCATGACTTCAATAATATACTGGCAATCATCATGGGCAATACAGAACTTGCCAAATTGCATGCTAAAGCTGGATGCGAGAACCGCAATTGCCCGGTGAGCTTTGACCTCGACAATATCCTGCAAGCATCAGAAAGAGCCAGGGATTTAGTGAGACAGATCCTCACTTTCAGTCGCCAGCAAGATAATGACAAGGTGCCTTTGCAGCTCGGTCCAGTGATCAAGGAAGCTCTGGCCCTTCTCCGTGCCTCCCTGCCGCAATCAATCGAAATCCGAACTCGTATTGCCTGCCAGGACGCACAGATACTTGCCAATGTCACTCAGTTGCACCAAATAATTATGAATCTTGGTACCAATGCCCATTACGCTATGCGAGAAACAGGCGGCATTCTCGTCGTAGAAGTTGAACAGATTGAAATCGGGCTATTTGACAAACAATCGAAAGGCCTCCTGCCGACACCGGGTCGATATCTGCTACTCAAGGTATGTGACAACGGCTGCGGCATGGAACAGTCAGTGCTTGATAAAATTTTCGATCCATACTTCACTACCAAGCCATTAACTCAGGGAACGGGTATGGGTCTCGCCGTAGTGCATGGTATCGTAAAAAACCACGAAGGGTTGATTGCTGTTTACAGTGAACCAGGAAAAGGCACCAGTTTTTCAATCTATTTCCCGCAACTCTCTGAAAAACAATCAACACCTTCCCAGCTATGTCACAAAGAAATTCCACTAGGCACTGAAAATATTCTCCTCGTCGATGATGAGGTCATGGTAGCTCGGATGGAGGCAGAGCTATTGGAAAGCTTAGGATACACTGTAACTTATGAAACTGATCCTCTCAGGGCACTGCAAATTTTCACAGCCAACCCAGAAGCATATGATCTAATATTTACAGATATGACCATGCCACACATGAATGGTTTGGTCTTTACCCGGGAAGTCTTGACAATTCGTCCAAAAATCCCTGTCATTCTCTGTACCGGGTTCAGCGAACTGGTCAACGAAGCCAACGCGCTGTCACTCGGGGCAAAGGCTTTCGCCATGAAACCCATGGTTCGTAAATCCATAGCCGAGATTATCAGGAAGGTTTTCGATAGATGATCGAATGCAACCTTGCTATATAATTTATTTTTCTCTTATACTAACACTTCAATTACCATCATGAACTCTCTTTCACCAACTATCCCCCAACCACCGGCAAACCGCCTGTGGCTCCTTCCGACTCTTCTCTTTTTCACGATCTGCAGCGACCAACTCACCAAGTATATGGCCAGGAACATGCTCGTTTCTTCAATGGAAACATCATTTCTCAATGGTTTAGTAAAGTTTTCACTTGTCGAAAATCATGGTGGTTTTCTCGGAATTGTCAGCAACCTGCCGGACGGTCTTCGATACTTTTTCCTGAATATCTGTGTTGCCGCGCTGCTTTTTGGATGTCTAGTCTACCTTTTGTGGTTTTCAGGGCAAAGCTCACGAACATGGAGCCCCCTCGCTCTCATTACCGGAGGAGGTCTCAGCAACCTCCTTGATCGTTTCATCGGCCATGGTGGTGTAACCGATTTCATGATTCTCGGTACAGGCTACCTGCAGACCGGCATTTTCAATCTGGCTGATGTTTTCATCCTGTCTGGTTCCTTCTTTCTCGGGTTCCGGCTTTTCCAGCACAATGGCAAATAACTTCAAAAATTTCGATTTTTTTACGATATTTTGAAGACGAAAAAGTGAACCACTAAGAGAGTCAAAAAGGGTATATGACTCTTGTTTTTTCACGAGCATTTCAAAGCTGTTTCAGGTAAAAATGAAGGTTTCCTTTTTTAACAGGTCTTCACAAAGACCTTCAACCAGCAGATATCCACAACTACAATCACGGAGACTCCAATGCTTAAAGTAGGATTTATCGGTTGGCGAGGAATGGTAGGTTCTGTTCTTATGGAGCGGATGGCCGCCGAGAACGATTTCCAAGGCTTTACTCCGGTGTTCTTCACAACTTCGCAGGCAGGTCTTGCCGGTCCGGAAATTGGCGGAGGCAAAGCTCTCGAAGATGCCATGAATATTGACCGACTGGCCGAGATGGACATCATCGTTTCCTGCCAGGGTGGCAGCTATACCAGCAGTGTCTATGAAACCCTGCGCAGCCGTTGGAAAGGCTACTGGATTGATGCGGCATCAACGCTGAGGATGAAAGACGATGCGATCATCATCCTTGATCCGGTAAACCGTGCGGTCATCAATCAGGGAATGAAAAATGGGATCAAAAACTATATCGGCGGCAATTGTACTGTATCTCTGATGCTCATGGGCCTTGGCGGGCTCTTCGCAAGTGATCTGGTAGAATGGATCAGCTCCATGACCTACCAGGCGGCAAGCGGAGCCGGGGCAAAAAATATGCGCGAGCTTATCAACCAGATGGGAGAGTTAGCAGGTGAGGTCGGCGATCTTCTTGCCGATCCTTCCTCAGCCATTCTCGATATCGACCGAAAAATCACAGCCAAACTGAACGACGGCTCACTTACCATGGATAACTGGGGTGTACCACTCGCTGCCAGTCTTATCCCGTGGATCGATGTGCCGGTTGCCGGTGGACAATCCAAGGAAGAGTGGAAAGGCATAGCCGAAACCAATAAAATCCTGGGCAAAAACACTGCCGAGATCATTCCCGTCGATGGCCTCTGTATCAGGGTTGGGGCCATGCGCTGCCACTCGCAAGCACTGACTATTAAATTAAAAAAAGACATCAGTGTTGAGGAAATTGAAAAAATCATTGCCGGTCATAATGAGTGGGTAAAGGTTATCCCCAACGATCGCCAGATAAGTTCTCGCGAACTGACTCCAGTCAAAGTGTCCGGGACGCTGAACGTCCCCGTAGGCCGACTTCGCAAGATGAAACTCGGCCCGCAATATCTGGCCGCCTTCACAGTGGGGGACCAGCTGCTTTGGGGCGCTGCCGAACCTCTACGGAGAATGCTGAGAATCATTCTGGCACACCTGGGCTGAATGTCCTCAGGTCTTGTCTGACAGCAAGTAGTTAGCACTTTAGTGGGAAAGGTATTTGGTTTTTTTCCCACTAAAGTACCCGGCGCCTCCCCCCCCAAAATAGAGAGGAAGCAAAAATCTATGGCTGAAGAGAAACTCTCTCTTGCTCAAGATAATTCGGGCAAGGGGTTCACCGGTACGCAGGTATTTGCAATGGTCGTAGGGGCCATGTGCCTGACCATCATCGCCACCGTTTTTGCCATCAAAGTTTTTCTCTTTCCCGGCCCTTTTACCCCCGTCGTCCTCTCTGAAAAAGAATCACTGCAACTTGATAAAAAGCTGGCAATTTTCGAAGGATACGGCAGTGTTCAAGCAGTTGGTCCAAACGAACACACCAAAAATGGCTCACTTAAACCTGAGAAATACAGCGAAGAAGGCTCTTTGCGAGAAATCAGCTTCACCGAACGTGAACTCAACGCCATAGTAGCCAAGAACACCGACCTAGCAGAGCAATTGGCCATCGACCTTGCCGTCGATATGGTCAGCATCAAACTCCTCATTCCCCTTGACCAGGACTTCCCGATGCTCGGCGGCAAAACCCTCAAAATCAAGGCCGGCATTGAACTCGCTTATCGCCAAGATAGACCTGTGATTAAACTCAAAGGGGTCAGTGTTATGGGGGTGCCGATCCCCAACGCCTGGCTTGGTGGTATTAAGAATATAGATCTCATTAAAGAATTCGGGGTCGACGAAGGATTCTGGAAAACCTTTGCCGATGGCATTGAATCAATCAACGTGGTTGAGGGATTTCTGAAAATCCGCTTGCGAGAATAGCCGCGACGAAATGCTCGGCGGGAGCTGCTTCCGCCCCCCCATTTCACAACCGTTTGCTTGTCTGTCCGGCGGCAGTCCCTTGACTTTCCCTACCCTTTGCGACTTCGAATTATTGTTTTAATTGTGGAATCAAATCGAGATCGCTCATGGCATCCTGCTCCGGATTAACGCCTGTTTTGACGGGGGAAGCAAAGGCTCTGTCAATACCATCGACTTTCGACGAAGAAACAACGTCCTGATCGGCCAACACTAGGAGCCTCGGATCAATGGCCATCATTTCCTGCTCAACCCGTTCAAGATTACCAATGACCTTTGACTTGATATCCACTTCGGGATATTTGACCAAAATGCTTTTTAATAATTTATGGGTTTCAATCAGGAGCTTTTTACGGCTCTCGGTATCGGTTGTCTTGGTAAATCTGGTAAACAAATTGGCAGCCTTTTTCCGATCGGCTTTTGCCGCCTCAAGAGATACTTCCTTGATTCTCTCATTTGCCTTAGTGGCATATTCAGTATCTAAAAGTTGAGTAAAAACGGCGATGGCCTCATCGAATTTTTCATTTTTTGCCAACAACATCCCGTTATTCCACTGATTTTGCAATTCTTGAATAAGAGCCAGCCTCTGTGTCTCTTTTTCAATAGCATCAGTCATCGACAACTCCTCGTTCTTGCCTTTGAGGGCAATTTGCTTATCCGGGCCTATTACATCGGTAGGCAAGGTTTTCAGGAGATCCTGTGCCTCCTGGAATTTCTTCTCGGAGCGGAGTTTTTCAACTTCGGCCATAAAACCGTCAAACCACCTGTCCGCGGCTGTTTTCACCTTCGTTCTGATAACATCGACATTTGGCGCAACCTGCGAATACGGGTATTTAGCAAGAAAATTTTCAGCCTGCCAAAGTAATTTATAACCTCCCTTCTCAGCAACATATCCAAGATAGTCACGAAGTATTGCAGAGTATTCCTTTAATTCCGGGCCACTTTCTTTGGCACGATCAAGGAGCAACAATTGGAGCTTAGACCACTCCTCCAAACGACCAATGCTTTGATAATCATTAGAGATCTTTTTATACTGCACTGCCGCAGCCATGTAATTTCCCGACGCCATATACAAATCGGCGAGTATTTTTCTAAGAGACACAATGTCAGTGGCTTGCACATCCGAGGAAGACATCTGATCTACCGCCAGCTGAAAAATTTCTGCGGCCATTTCTTCTTTGTGGAGAAACATCAGTGCGTTGCCATAATGGATTTTAGTGCGGAGGTCAACCCGACCAATCTGCCCAACGGGGATTTTCTGCCATACCTGAACGACGTCCTGATGTTCGCGATTTTTCGAATGTCTGTCGATCAGGGTCTCAATTTGGGAGAGATCGGATAAATCCTCACGCTGATTCCATCCAACGCTCTTGTCGGCAGAATCAGCTAATAGCCGCCCACAGGAACTTTCTAAAAAAGCGATATCATTTTTTTCAAGTTCGAAGATACCGGCATTACTGATTCTTTCGGCAGTTGCACGCTTTTGAGCCTGCAATAATTTGCTGCGTAGGTCGCTGTAACTATTCAAGACGCCTTGCAACTTGCGAAAACAACTAACCATCTCTGCAGCCTCTTCCTCATTGACTTGTCTCTTCACCGATTGGCTATCCAGCTCTTTCCACCGTTCAAGCTTTCGCCCGTACTCAAAAATTCGGTCATTGACAAAGGTCATGGAGGGGAGGTTGTCAGGGAGGATACTTTCTTCTATTATTTCAGGTGGTTCAGGCTCAAACGGCTCTAATGTCATAATGGGGGGGCTATGCTGGGCCATCTTGGTTTCAGGGATGGGAACAACTTGCGATTTCTTTACACTGGGAGTTGCAGGGGTAACTTGTACCTGTGTTTTTTTGGGTATTGCGCACGCCCCAAGAGTCACGGAACAAAACAGTACACACGCATACCAGATGATTTTTTTCATAGTATCTTTCTCTTTATAATCAAAATATCATTATTGAATGATCATTGTCTGCCGTTTTCGGCAGCCGTTTTCCAAAATGGCTGGAAACTTCTTTCAGCAGTAAAACGCCCTGTTTCAGATTTTGCACCAAAAGTCAAAATAGCCTGTTGAGAGCGTGCTGCCGGGCTTATCTGCTGCATCGGTTCAATTGCCAGGCCACCCTGATTAGGTGCTGTACCAATATTAACTTGCCCCAATTCATTGCGTTTTATCATTAGACCATTAAACGACAGATCGACTGGATCAAGCCTTGCCGCATACTCTTGCTCGTGCAGCAAAACATTGGCAATTTCGCACCATGTCGGCAAGGCCCCGGCAGAACCACTTATACGATTGCTTTTCCGGCGCATAGGTAGGTTATTGTCAAAGCCCACATACACCCCGACAGCATAGCCATCCTCAAGAATCATTGCATCACCGCCTTCGGCAACCCCGGGGACATACCCGAAAAAAGAAGCATTGGCGTAATTGTTGGCCGTTCCGGTTTTTCCAAGCAGAGGCACGGGAAGATTCAGCTTGGCAATTTCCGCCCCGACGCCCTGACCATCATCCCTGAGCCTTACTTTTTCATTGGCTTTTTTGCCGGTCCCAAATTTTACTACATTCTCGAGAATTCCGCCAATCGCCAGGGCAGTTTTTTCGTCAATAACTTTTTTCATTGTCGGATTTGCTTGGTATAGCACATTCCCCTCTTCGGACTCAATGCGATCAATTATTGCCAGGGAGTCATTAATCTCCTCCTGTTCACTCTCCCTAAAGGTCGTCACCTTTCCGGTAACCAGACCTTCATACATTCTCGTTGCTTCCAACAGGGTAACGACATTGGAACCCAGGGGAAAGGAGAGGACAGGCTCAAGGTTCTCCTTGATGCCAAGTTGACCTGCCAGCTGAATAAGATAATGGAGTCCTACAGTTATGCGAAAATCCTCAAGCTGAGAAAGAACTTTAAAGCTATATGGAAGTTCGTTGCTGAGTTTCCGATATTCTTCATCCACCTGTTTTTCGACTGTATCAAAGGTGCCTGCGCTTATCCCATCTTGCAATTTAATGTTTTGCCAAAACCGGGCCGTTTCGGGAGGTTGTAAACCTTGCAGATGGCTGCGGAGTTTCTCCCCATCCATACGTATCAGATACGGTGGAGCCTCCTCAGGCCGCCAAAAGGAAAACTCTCCGTTAATCCTGTTCAAGTATAACCCTGCTGAAGGTCCTTGCAAAAAAGATTCGGTTTCTCCTCCACCATACTTATTGAACATCGACCTGAATGCAGCAAGTTCTTCGCGCAATGCTTGCAGTATAACATAGCGGTTGGCGAGAACTTTTTTGCGCACGGCAACTTCATCAATTTCAGCCTTTGTTGAGGCATCTTCCTTTTGTCTCATTTCTTCTTCGACATCCTCGGTATATTTATCGAAGTTGAGCCCAAAAGGTAGATCCTTGAGAATCATGTACTCAGTCTCCAATCCGTCAAAAATGAAATCGGCTTCGAGATTTTCTAAAGCGGTCCGATACGCCGCTGCCCTTAAAACCTCCCGGTTGACCTGAATCCCGTAGCGGTCGCGTATTCTCGTACTATAGACACGATAGGGTTCTTCTTTTCCGTCAATAACCTTCGGCGCCAACCCGAGATTCTCAGCCACTTCACGAAACTGAAGGGGAGTGAGTTGGTCGCAAAGATGAGCCAACAGCCATATGGTGGCCACATTTTCGGAATGCACTCCGGCCCAATCCATTGAAACCCAATCAAATGGGCTTTTATGATCCGGTCGGGGAAAGTAAGGCAGGCCGCTTAAAACAAATATATTCCGTCTGTTCAGCAACATATCAGCGCTATTCCAACCGAGCTGCAGAGCTGCAGTATATACCAGTGGTTTGAAGGCCGAACCCATTGTTCTGCGGGCCTGAATAGCACGGTTGAAAAACCGGTTTTCGGTTCCGCCGGCCATGCCACGAATAGTTCCTTCCTTTAACACCAGCGCCCCCCCCTGCACCTGGGGATATTTTTCCAAGGCAAACAGGGGGGGCTGTCCTTCTGGAATAGTCCGGACACTGACCCATACCCTGTCCCTTTTTTGTAATTGCTCGACCAATTGCTCCTGGTCACCTGCTGCAGGTTCACTCCATAAATTTTTTTGCCATTTTACCCGGGCCGTTACCAACTCCGACAAACCCGCTGCATCAATTACACCCATGCCAAGTTTTCTATCAAGCTCGACACCTATTTTTATATCCTTACCCTTGCCCCTTATCTCGGTAATCGTTCCAAAAAGGAACTCGCCCTCATTAACCACCGAATCGCCGCTGTAGTCAAGGCCTGCCAGCTCTTCCTGAACTTCTTTCCTTTCATATCCCCGCAGTCGAACATCAAGGCGGGATAATTCCCCACGTAAGATTGACAGGGTTTTTCCCTGAAGCTCGCGATTAAGAGTGGTGATAATTTTCACACCGGAAGTGGCAATATTTGAGACATCATTTGCCTCAAGAGCATTGAGCACATCCGTTGAAGATACCGCTTCACGAACTAACTCCATCGCATAATCGAGAGCGTATCCAACCTTGCCCTGAGTGAACTGGACATCCTTAGCGATACTTTCAGTGTATTCACCAGCACTGATCATCCCCAGATCACGCATTTTTCCAAGTACATACTCCAGTCGAGCTTTACCCCTCGATTTGGCAAGATCGGCACCCTGGTCGGTTTTTTTAATGAATGGATTATAAAAATTGGGTCTTTTCACACTGCCGGCGATAAAGGCACATTCGATCAATGTCAGTTCTTGCGGCATTTTATCGAAATAGTACCTGGCAGCGACACCCAGACCGTGACCATTGCCGCTTACATAAAATTGATTAGCATAGAATTCGAAAATTTTTTCTTTGGGGTAGTGATATTCCAATCTTAAAGCAAATATAAGTTCTTTTAGTTTTGCCTGAAGGGATCTGTCAGTTCTCTTGAAAAGATTTTTAGCAGTCTGCTGGGTGAGGGTACTCCCCCCTTGCACAATCTTGCCGGCCTGAATGTTACGAAACATCGCCCGGGCAATACCGAGCGGGTCAAAACCTATGTGCATAAAAAATCGTTCATCTTCGGAAGCTACCAGGGCATTGACAAAACTTTTAGGAATCTCTTCAAAGGTTACATACTGGCGATGGGCAGTATCAAAGAATACTCCGAGTTTTGTCGTGCCATCGCTGTAATACACCTGGCTTTCTTTGCCAAGAATACGACGAATATTATCCTGCCGGATCTCATCCCCCGGCTCAACGACAACCAGCCAATACACTCCCCCGAGCAAAGCACCGATCGCGATGACGGTAAAAGCACTTGCTATTATAAAAAACTTTTTCAACATATTTCTTGTGTGGTTTTGGCAAAATAGGTGGAAAAGACGGAGAAAAAACAGCCTCAACGGAGAGTCGGACGTATAATCCTTGCAATTACCGGAAAGTTCGGTTTTATATACTGTCAATTGCCGGTATCGTTCTGACGGCTTTGAATGTACTAGGTTATTTGAGATATCTCAACAGACTAATTGTCAAATCTACGGTCTTTTTCCAGGGCCTTTCATCATCTGACAACAACCGGATTGGCGAATGACACAAACACCCCATACGATTGTTAAGACCCTCGTTCTTCTTTCTCTTTTTTTGTTCCTTTCCGGCTGTGCCGACAAAATTAATTATGGAACAGTCCCTAAAGGTGGCTCCCAGGAAATTACTGAAAATACCTCTTTGGTCGAGCCGGACGAGGAACTCCAGAACACCGACTCGGAAATGTGCTCGGATCCAGAGTTGAGTGCTCTTAACCAGACTGGTATCTGGGGTGAACCGTATTCGCCGATGAGTTTTGATCCGACCGAAAATGTTTCCTTCGATTTCCCGGTGGTTTTGAACAAACAGGTCGAAATGTATCTCCATTTTTTCCAAAATGGCTTTAGGAAACAATTTTCCCAATGGCTGCAGAGGTCTGCCGCCTACATGCCGATCATGGAGGCGTCCTTAGCTGAGGCTGGTCTGCCGCGTGAGCTGGTATATCTGGCAATGATTGAAAGCGGTTATAATCCGCTGGCGTGTTCACGATCAAAGGCAGTAGGTCTCTGGCAATTCATGGAAGGCACCGGATTACAATACAATCTTGCGATTGACAAATATATCGATGAACGTCGTGATCCCGAAAAATCTACACAGGCGGCAGTGGCCTTTCTCGCCGATCTCTACAAAGAATTCGGCGACTGGCATCTCGCAGTTGCTGCCTACAACGGAGGTCCCGGTAAAATCCGTAACGGTCTCACCAAATATAATGTCAATAATTTCTGGGAACTCGCCGGCAAAGACTATCTTGCCCTGGAAACCAAACGCTATGTGCCCAAACTCATTGCCGCCCTTATTATAGCAAAACAACCGGAAAGATTCGGTTTTTCTGAACTTGATTATGACAATCCGCCGCGTTATGACGTCATTGCCGTAGGTCCGGGAATGGGTCTAGAAGCGGTAGCTTTAATCACTAACAGCAGCACTGAAAAAATTAAACAGCTCAATCACGAATTGCGACAGAACAAAACCCCACCCAATGTCACTTCCTATGAAGTGAAAGTGCCTCTCTCTACAGCTGCTTTGGCAATCAAGAACATGCCCCGTTTGCACTCGATTGTCACTACCGCTTACAAAACCCACAAAACTCGCAAAGGGGATACCCTTACTTCAATTTGTTCTCGATACGACGTAAACAAAACAACCCTCCTTAAGGCAAACAATTTAACTAGCGGCAATCTGAGTTCTGGTCAGCGCTTAAGAATTCCATATAACACCATCGCTTACCAACTCCTGCCTGAAAACATTGCTAAGAAAAAAGCAGCTAACCTGGATAATATGGTTATACATCAGGTCAAGCCGGGTGACACCGTGTCCAGAATCTCCAAGCTCTATAATGTTCCATCTGAGCTGATCATTTCCTGGAACAATTTAAAGAACGTGAAATCGATGCAGATAGGACAACAACTGGCACTGTATATCGACCAACGCAACACCATTGTTTCAGTGGAAAAGACCCCTCGTGTCGAATCTGAAAAAATTGCCGGGCTAGAAAAGGCTCCCAAACTGGTTTTAAAAGCAGAGAAAAGAAAAGCTCATGTTACCGAGGTTCGGGCAGATGATTCCTATGCTTCATATAATGTTCAGGGCGGTGACACTTTGTATACTATTTCGCAAAAGTTCAGTGCCTCAACATCTGAAATAAAAAAATGGAATAACCTGAAGTCTGACCTCATTCATCCCGGTAACATTTTGAAACTCAAAAAGGTATAGACTTTTTTGAGTTTCCCGCCAACAGCATTGCTGCATCCCCAACAATTTTCGTGACAGCAGAGGCAATAATGCCTACTGTTGTTGTCCATTCCGTATGATCGGCGTCTCGTTTTCTTTGTATTTATAAGAAAAACCGATAACATCAATGAATTTCTAACAACTACGGCTTTCAAAAGAAGAGAAACATGACAGTTGATTCTTGGCCTTCGCACAGCTATGTAAATGATGTCCATGTGGTGAAACAGGCCGATAAGATTATAGCTCTGATAGGAACCGCACATATTTCCCAAGACTCTGTTGACTTGGTACGAACTTTTATCGAGCAAGAATTGCCTGACTGCGTCTGCCTTGAACTGGACGACAAACGTTTCCAGGCTTTGACCGAAAAACAACAATGGCAAGCCCTCGATCTCAAAACCATAATTAAAAACAAACAGCTTTCTACCTTGCTTACCAGCCTTCTTATGGCTTCATACCAGAAAAGGCTAGGCAGCAAAATGGGTGTTAGCCCCGGAGCAGAACTGCTTATGGCCGCCCAAACTGCCAAGTCACTCCACATACCCGTCTCACTTTGTGACCGTGATGTGCGAATCACTTTGAGACGAGCCTGGAAATCCACCTCTTTTTGGAAAAAAAACTATCTGATCGCTTCACTTATCACCAGCCTGTTCGATAACAGCGAGATATCAGAGGAGAAGCTAAAGGAATTGAAACAAAAAGATGTCCTCTCAGAACTTATGGAGGAGATGGGTGGATCATTGCCTGATCTTAAACGCGTTCTTATCGACGAACGGGACATGTATCTCGCTGAAAAGATAAAGAATTCACCAGGAAAGCGGATCGTAGCAGTGGTCGGGGCTGGTCATGTTGCTGGAATGATGCAAATTTTTTCTTATGACAACAGGAATAGGCTTGCCGATCTTAACACTATCCCCCCGGTCTCAAAGGGATACAAGATCTTTGGCTGGGCTGTCCCACTGGTAATTATCGGTTCCTTGGTCCTCATCGGTTTGCAAAAAGGATCGGCGATAGCCGGAGAAAGCGTTCTTTATTGGATACTTGCTAATGGAATCCCCTCTGCAATCGGGGGCATTCTTGCCCTTGCACATCCACTCACTACCCTCTCAGCATTTATTGCCGCGCCGATAACCAGTCTGACTCCGATAATAGGTGCTGGCTATGTGTGCGCCTTTGTTCAGGTTATGACTTGCCCGCCGGTTGTCAGGGAATTTGAGAACTCCGGAAGCGATATCAGCACGTTCAAAGGCTGGTGGAAAAACCGGCTGCTCAGAATTTTTCTTGTTTTTCTACTCACCGGGTTGGGATCGGCAATAGGTACCTGGGTTGGCGGCTATAAAATTTTCAGCAACCTGTTCGGCTGATGTGTTAAGCCATTCAATAAATACAACTGGTCATAGTACCATCAAAAACGATATAAGGAGCCGTAACGAAACAGAGTAAGTCTCCGGAATATTTCGTAATAGACCCTAAACTCCCCACTTCACTTTTTTCCAAAAAGGATATTCAGTTCAATGCTTGAAAAAAGTCTCCACCCCACTGCCCCAACACTCACAGGCCGACAAAAGCAATTCCTGAAAGGACTAGCACATTCTCTCAATCCACTGGTGCAGATTGGCAAGGAAGGAATAAGTTCAGGGATTATCAATACCGCATTGGCTGAATTGCAGAACCATGAATTAATAAAGGTGAAAATCGGCAACAACAGCGGACTGGAAAAACACGCCACCTCACAGGCGGTTGCCGAGCAGACAGAGAGCATCTTGGTCCAGCTTATCGGTAAGGTCTTTGTCTTGTATAAAGCGAACCCGGAAATAGCCAAGGATAAAAGGATCAAGCTGCCGAAAGGCTAAAATTCTCAACTGAATGTATTCAAGGAGCTATCCTAAAATTTATTCTTTCACGCCTTCTGTGATTTCCATAAGCGGTAAAGCCTTATCCTGTAAAGCGATAAAGAGGGCTGTCTCGCCCCATTGCTGCACAGCAGCCCTGACAGCCTCCCGTGCTAACAATGGCGTGTTGTTGGTCTCGCTCAAGTGGGCAAGGACGGCTATATGCAGATGCGTACCGATAAGGCCGGCGAGACAAGCCGCCGCATCTTCATTGCTGAGATGGCCCATATTTGAACGAACACGCTGCTTTAGCGGCCATGGATATGGCCCATTTTTCAGCATTTCTAGGTTGTGGTTGCACTCTATAATCAGGGCATTACAACCACGCAACCTGCGTGCCATGAGGTGAGAAACCTTTCCTGTATCGGTACAATAGCCGATACTGCTTTTCCCGTCGCTGATCACAAAACCCACCGGATCTGCCGTATCATGGGAAATTCTGAAAGAACGAACCATAAGGTCATCGATTTCCAGCTGATTTCCTGTTTCAAACTCTTTTCTGGCAAAAAGATTTCCCAGCCTTTTCTCTCCAGCACAGAAGGTGCCTGGATTAGCGTAGATCGGGATCTTATATTTCCTGGAAAGTACTCCCGCTCCGCTGATATGGTCATTGTGTTCGTGAGTGAGACAGAGAGCGCTAATGTCCCTCAGCTCCCGGCCGACAGAATGCAGACGGGACTCGATTACCTTGCCGGAAAAACCCGCATCAATTAAAATTTTCGTCTTGCCGCTTTCAACGAAGACTGAATTTCCCCGACTGCCGCTACCAAGTATTGAAAACCTCATATTTTAATAACTTGATCCAGACCAACGTGATTCTTCATAACATCCCAAATGGGATTTCATTCCCTTTGCGACAAAATCTTCGCAAAAACAAGCAAATGTTTTGTCTGACAGACTATCACCCCACAGTGGCATAGGTACCTTTTGCAAATTTGTTCTTGTTTTTTAAACGAAAAAAATCTGTAAGGCCCTAAACCCCGGTGTGACCAAAACCACCGGCAGCGCGAGGTGTCTGGTTGAGACCCTCAACGAGGACAAACCTTGCTCTGGTTACCGGTTTCAAAACCAACTGGGCAATACGGTCCCCCCGGTGCACGCTAAAAGGTTTTTGACCAAGGTTGATCAGAGCTATCTTGACCTCACCACGATAATCCGAATCGATAGTCCCCGGACTGTTAAGTATGGTCAACCCATATTTAACAGCCAAACCGCTGCGCGGTCTAACCTGTAGTTCATATCCTGCCGGGAGTTCGACCCCAAAGCCAGTCGGGACAAGAGCCATTTCGCCCGGCAAAATGATCAATTCCCCAACCACTCCTGCTTCCACGTCCATACCGGCGGCCCCTGGGGTTTCATAACCCGGCAGACGGAGATCGCCCTCATTTTCAGGTGTCAACCAACATATTTTCACTTCTTTTTCATCCATATAAACCCTGCCAAGTAGGTAATTTTTGCCTTCATCAACATATAACCCATCGTACCCGCAGGAAGTAATCGGTTTTTATGTCGTTAACGGCATAATGGTCCGTAAAGAAATGGCTGAAATGGTTATAGTTATTTCTTTACAGCCCCTATAAAAAAAGCCGGCCCCCTTTTAAAAGGAGCCGGCTTATGCACTTCGATTTACCTATCTAGGGCTATTCCTCAAGCAGTGCCTTACGACTCAAACGAATCCTGCCTCGATTATCAACGTCCAGTACCTTGACCTCAATTATATCCCCTTCCTTGACCACATCGGTAACCTTGGACACCCTTTTGATATCAAGCTCGGAAATATGCACCAGACCGTCAGTTCCCGGCAGAATCTCGACAAAGGCGCCAAAATCTTTGATGGTTTTAACCACGCCTTTATAAATTGCGCCTACCTCGGCTTCAGCGGTTATTGCTTTCACTCTCGCCACAAGTGCATCGGCCATTTCGCCATTAAGAGCAAACATTTTAACTAGGCCTGAATCGTCAACCTCAATTTTCGCATCAAACTCGGCAGACAATTCTTTGATAATCTTGCCCCCCGGCCCTATCAAGTCACGGATTTTGTCGGGATTAATTTTGTGGACCATGTATTTCGGAGCGTGTTCAGCCACCTCATCTCGTGACTTGGAAATACTCTTCGTCATCTCAGCCAGGATATGAATGCGACCTTCCTTTGCTTGCGCAAGGGCTTGACCCATGATTTGCCGATCAACACCGTCTATCTTGATATCCATCTGCAGCGAAGTAATCCCTTCGCCGGTGCCTACCACTTTGAAATCCATGTCGCCGAGGTGATCTTCATCGCCCAGAATATCAGAAAGAATAACAACCTTGTCACCTTCCTTGATAAGACCCATTGCAATACCGGACACAGGGCTTTTCAAGGGAACTCCGGCATCCATCATGGCCATGCTGCCGCCACATACCGTGGCCATGGAAGAAGATCCATTCGATTCAAGAACTTCTGACACCACCCGGATTGAATAAGGGAAGTCCGCTTCAGCCGGGAGAACCGCCTCAAGACCGCGGGTCGCCAGGTTGCCGTGGCCGATATCCCGACGCGATGGCCCTCGTAGGCCGCGAACCTCTCCGACGCAGTATGGAGGGAAGTTGTAATGCAGCATAAAGCGGTTGGTGACTTCGCCGTGAAGGGTTTCCACCCGCTGTTTGTCCCGCTCACTGCCGAGGGTTGTCGAAACCAGCGCCTGAGTCTCGCCCCGGGTAAATAAAGCGGAACCGTGAGTCCGCGGCAGGTATTGCGTCTCACAGGCTATTTCTCTGATTTGATCAAATTTTCTCCCGCCTATCCTGATTTGGCTGTTGATGATTTTGTCCCGCATGAAAGACTTTTTATAAGCAGAGAGTAATTCGCCCACTTCGTTGCCTCTTGCTTTCTCCGGATCGAGTGCGGCAAAGACCTCACGCTTCAGCTCGTCATACACCCGACCACGTTCGAGTTTGTCAAAGGTATTGAAAACCTTATCCATTCCGCTTGCGGCAATGGACTGAATCTTGGCTCGCAGGGCTTCGTCAACCATGGGCTTTGCAACCGGAGGACGCTTTTGTTTTCCAGACGATTCCTGCAACTGCTCCTGAAGGTCAATGAGAGGCTGCAGATGTTCAAATGCATGGAAGATACCTGCCAAGACCACGTCTTCGTTAAGTTCGTCGGCCTTTCCCTCAACCATGACAACGGCATTACGGGTACAGGCAACGACGATATCCATAGATGAATTTTTCAGCTCGGAAATCGTCGGATTGATGACATAGTGACCATCGATGTAACCGACGCGCCCCCCGGCGACAGGACCGTTGAACGGAATATCGGAAAGGGTCAAAGCGCAGGAAGCACCTGTTAGAGCCAAAATGTCCGGCTGCACATCAGGATCAGCAGAAAGAACGGTTGCGATAACCTGTGTTTCGGCACAATATCCATCAGTAAAAAGAGGCCGCATCGGGCGGTCAATTATTCTACAGGTCAATACTTCGGTGTCACTTGGTCGACCAATTTCCCGGCGGAAATAATTCCCGGGAATCCGCCCTACGGAAGCAAGTTTTTCCTGATATTCAATAGTCAGGGGCAGAAACCCGGCTTCCGGCTTGTTTTCACTAGCTCCAACAGCGGTAACCAGCACCATAGTATCTCCTGATCGTATGACAATTGACCCTGAGGCTTGCTTGGCAATTTTTCCTGTCTCGATGGAAATAATTTTACCACCGATTTCTGCTTCAACTTTTTTCAACATATTTTCTCCAGATGTGTGTAGCATCAGGGAAGGGCGCAGCGCCAATTTCTCCGACTGGATTATCCACCAGCCCCGTATGCTTTTTTTTTCGGAATTCCATAATAACAAATACCTCAAACAGTTCTTGAATATTGAACTGTTTGAGGTATTTAAAACAGCACTCTGCCCTGAACCACTAGCAGCCCGGTCAACTACGAATTACTTACGCAGGTTGAGCTCCTTGAGCATGGTTCGGTACTTGTCGATATTTTTCTTCTTCAAATAATCAAGCAGGCTGCGACGATGACCGACCAGTTTCAGAAGACCCTGCCTTGAGTGATGATCCTTCTTGTGAATCTTAAAATGCTCGGTGAGATATTGAATACGTTCGGTGAGAAGAGCTATCTGAACTTCTGAAGATCCGGTATCGGTTGGATGAATCTTGAACTTTTCTATGATTTCGTTTTTCTTTACTGCTGACTGTGCCACGACAATCCTCCTGGAATGTATAATAAATGTAGATATCTGTATATAAATTAAACAATGTGGAAAGCCCCCCGTCTGTCGACGATGGGTTACTTAATAGACCTGCAACTTTGGTGGCGAACCGCGCAGACCCGCTAGATACTTTGTAAAAAAATACTATCGAGCATACACTAGTCAACTCGGGCGATTATTGCAAGAGTTTACACGCCTGCTCGATAGATATCATCGCACTCATACAGCGATCCAAGCCATCGTCACCACCAAGTTCTTCCCAGCTAAGGCACCCGTCAAGAGAAAAACAGCCGCTCCTGATCCGCCGTAACTGAACTAGATGCGCGCCACAGCCCAAATGGCTGCCGATATCGGCAGCCAGAGAACGTATATAGGTACCCTTACTGCAAACAACCCTGATAGCAAGATTGGCCACATCTCCTGTCACATCTGTGCCGCCGTCGGTACGCTCGAGGAACTTGATTTCCACAGCACGTGCCTCTTTAGTAATAGGTATACCTTTACGGGCATAATAATAAAGAGGTTTACCTTGGTGCTTCAGCGCCGAATAGACGGGAGGCGTCTGCAGCTGGCTGCCGCGAAAATGGCTGAGACACGCTTCAATGGTTGCAGCGGCGATGGTCCCTACTTGATGACGACTGGTTACCGCCCCTTCGGTGTCGAGGGTTTCGGTCTCAACTCCCAACAACAAGGTTGCTAAATATTCCTTATCCCCCTCCATCAGTCCTGAGATAAGCCGGGTTGCCGGTCGCCCAGCACAAAGGACAAGAAGACCGGTTGCAAAGGGATCGAGAGTTCCTGCGTGTCCGACCTTCTTGATCTGCAAAACCCGCCGCAACCTGCTCACCACTGCAAAAGAGGAGATTCCGGCAGGTTTATCGATGAGAAAAACCCCCGCCTCAAACATGCTGCATCGAACCAAACAGTCGACTTTGTGTCCAAAAGACAGCGCTTAGGAAGTTCCTTGTTCCCTTCACGATAAAGACCTGCTCAGTGCATCCCCGACTTCCAGTTGCACCTGGTCGATGGTTTTCCCGTGACAGCGAAAACCTGCAGCGTTGCGGTGTCCGCCACCATCAAACTCCTTGGCAACCGCTGCCACATCGCATTGCCCTTTTGCCCGCATGCTGACGGCAATGAGGCCGTTACCGGTCTCCTTGAGCAAGACTGCCACCTTGACAGAATGTAGGGACCTCGGCAGATCTACAAAACCTTCGACGTCCTGAATCGTGGCACCACTCTCTTTAAGCATTTTACTTGACACATGCATAAAAGCGATCTGATCATGGGAGCAAAGGGTTATTGTTGCGAGAACCATTTCCATGAGTTTCAGTCTTTCAATGCTGTATTTATCATAGAGATGACTGCCTACTTCCTCGGGTCGCACTCCTTTTACGAGAAGGTCAGCAGCAATGTGCATGGTTCGAGGAGTCGTACATTCATAACGAAAAGAACCAGTGTCGGTACAGATCGCCACATACAAATTGTAGGCACAATTATAACTAATCGGCGCGCCCAGGGCCTGGGCCAATTCATAAATCATTTCACCGGTAGAAGACCGACATGAGTCAACCCAACTGATTGTCCCAAAGGCTCGGTGTGAACGATGATGGTCAATAACCAGAAAAGGCTCGATTTTTAAAAACTCGGTTTTTGATTTGCCAAGCCGCTCGTCATCTCCACAATCGAGGCCGACCATCGCAATATCCTCTCCGGCTTCGATTACAAATTGTCGAAAGGCTTCAAGGCTCGTATTAGCCCTCTTGGTGTCCGGAAGGAAATCGTAATGGTAGGAAACCGGTTCCTCAAGAAAGCAGAAGACATTTTTCCCAAGCGTATCGAGAATATCGGCAAACGCGAATAGAGATCCCAAAGCATCGCCATCCGGATGAGAATGGGTGAGCAAGACTATATTTGTCGCGCCATGGATTTCTGCAATCAGCCGTTCAGGGATTATCCTTTCGGGATTCTCGTTCATTGGCTATTTCCTGAAAAATTTCTTCCAACTCAGCAACCTTCTCCACTACATCATCATATCGAAAATGGAGCTCAGGTGTAAAGCGCAAATTGAGGGTTCGCGCAATATGACTACGCAGAAATCCTTTTGCGCTTTGCAATCCCTTCTCTGCCTCTTTGGCTTCTTTGCTATCACCCAGAACAGTAAAATAAACCTGGGCCAGACTGAGGTCGTCGTTGACCTCGACCCGTGAGATACTGAGGTTGTGCAACCGGGGATCCTGAACCTTACTGACAATCAGGATCGCCAGTTCATTTCTAATTGCTTCCGCCACCCGGGATGAGCGCTTCTGTTCGTTTTTCCCCCCGACACCAATGGAGTCGAGTGTTTTCTTGGGATCCCACGTCTTCACAGCCAAACCTTCCTTATTAAAGAGTTGCTTCGACTTCGTTCATAATGAATGCCTCAAGATTGTCGCCAATCTTGATATCATTAAATTTCTCGACTCCAATACCGCACTCGAAGCCGGAAAGCACCTCTTTAACATCATCTTTGAACCTCCTAAGGGACTCGATCTTGCCGGCAAAAATGACTACTCCATCACGTACTACTCGAATCTTGGCAGTGCGCTGTATCTTGCCGTCGAGAACGGAACAACCCGCTATCGTGCCAACCTTTGGAACGCTGAAGATCTCGCGCACTTCAGCTGTGCCAATGACCAGCTCTTCATAGGTCGGCTCAAGCATGCCCACCATCGCTTTGCGAATATCGTCGAGGGCGTGATAGATGACATCGTAAGACCTTACATCGACGTTTTCTTTGACCGCCAGCTCCTTGACCTTGACAATCGGCCTGACGTTAAAGCCGATAATGATCGCATCCGAGGCAGAAGCCAGGAGAATGTCAGATTCGGTAATAGTGCCTGTGCCTTCGTGCAGAATTCTAACCTTGATCGACTTTGTAGAAAGATCTGCCGCCGCCTTGGCAAAGGCTTCGAGCGTTCCTTGAACATCGGCCCTAAGCACAACCCGCAATTCCTGGACATCGCCCTCACTCATTTGTTCAAACAACTTATCAAGCGAAATCTTGCTGGTAGCTCCAAGCTCACTTTCCCTGGCCTTGAGTGCACGCACCTGGGAAACACTCCGGGCCATTTTCTCGTCGGTAACAACCACAAATTCATCACCGGCACTTGGTACCCCGGAAAGGCCCTGAACCTCTACCGGTATGGAAGGTCCGGCCTCTTGTATTTTCCGTCCCTTGTCGTCGAGCATGGCCTTGACTTTGCCGCTGTGTTGACCAACGACAAAATAATCACCAGCCTGTAGAGTTCCTTCCTGGATAAGCACGGTTGCCACCGGCCCCCTTCCCTTATGCAGCTGCGCTTCGATTACCCGGCCCCTGGCCTTTCTTGTCGAATCGGCACGCAGCTCAAGAATTTCGGCTAATAGCTGAATCGATTCGAGAAGATTATCTATCCCGATGTTCTTTTTCGCTGAGGTTTCGCAGTAGATGGTCTGGCCACCCCAATCTTCCGGCATGAGGTTCAGGTCAGAAAGCTCGCGTTTAACCCTGTCGATATCGGCATTTTCTTTATCAATCTTGTTTACCGCCACGATAATCGGAACATTGGCAGCCTGGGAGTGATTAATTGCTTCTCGGGTTTGATCCATTACCCCATCATCGGCGGCAACGACAAGGATGACGATATCAGTCACCTGGGCACCACGAGAGCGCATTTCAGTAAACGCGGCGTGGCCTGGCGTATCGACAAAGGTTACATCACCGGAACTCGACCGTACGTGATAGGCTCCAATATGCTGGGTTATTCCCCCCGCCTCGCCCAAGGCCACATCTGTTTTACGAATGGCATCAAGGATCGAGGTTTTCCCGTGATCAACATGTCCCATAACTGTGACAACAGGCGAACGCAGCAGTCTTTCGCCACCTTCCTCTGATTCCTGGAGAAGCTGAACACCGATCTCCTCGGTTATCCCCTGCTCCACCTCATAGCCAAAGTCGGCGGCAATGAGCATGGCAGTCTCGGTGTCCACCATTTGATTGATGGTTGCCATGACTCCAAGCCCCATGAGTTTGGCAATAACCTCACTGGCTTTGATCTTCATACGCTGGGCCAATTCCCCGACGCTGATCATCTCAAAAACTTTGAAACGCTTTTTGCTAGCCTTCATTTCCGCGGGAGGGGCAATCACTTTAGGCATTTTTCGGCCTCGTTTACCACGCCGTGCACCACCTTCGCGATCAAGATAATCTTGAGCAAAATGAGTGAATTTCACATTCTTTTCGCCTTTTTTCACACCACGTCGAAATTCACTATCCTTGTCTGTATCTAAGCCCCCACCCTTTTTAACCTTTTTCTTGACCCGCGTTGCATCATCGGCGGCTGCCACAACCGGGGCTGCCGTACCAGCAGGACCAGGCCGTCTTTGCGGCATCGGTTTCACCACTTTTTTCTTGGGACGAGAAGTTGGTTCCTCCTCAACTGCCACCGGCAATTCGATGGTACGAACGACCCTGGCCATAGTTTTTTTAATAAGTGGCTTTTTATCCCTTTTGTCTTTTTTCTCAGGCCGTGCAAAAGATGTGATATGCCCGGTGACCTCACGCGGTGGACCAGTTCTCAGCTCAGCCGTTACCTGAATCTCCTCTTCGGATTTTTCATTTTCATCACCAGAGTCAGTTTGTTCCGGATGCAATTTTGGCGCTTCGCTCCTGGAAATAACCCGAGCATGCTGAAAATCAACTTGCTGTTTGTCTTCCTCAACCTGCTTTGACGACGCACTCTCTTCAAGTGTTGTCACGGTTTCAGGGGGGATGGGTATCTCTGCGACTGTTTCCGGAATGTGGCCTGGCACGGTTACAACTTGTGGTTCCTCGGCAACCAAGGCTGGAGGGGCTTGTACTTCAGCGACTTTTACTCCAGAAACTTCCACCGGTTGTTCCGATTCCGGCTCCACATCGGTAGTATCTTCAACTACGGCGGCTGGCCGACGCCTTATAACCGTCGGCCTACGCCGAATCACCGAAGGTCGATCGCCTTCGCCGGCAACATGTTTTTTTTCCACCCGTTCGGAATTAATCGATCTCTGGAGTGCATTCCGAATACTCTTAGCCGTTTCGTCATCAACCGAAGAACTGTGCCCTTTAATATCAAAGCCCAATTCCAACAACTTGTCGGCTAACGCCTTACTGCTCATGCCAGCCTCCTTGGCCAGCTCATACACTCTGATTCTGCTCATCCCTGACTCCCGTATTGCATCGCAAAAGTAAATTCGCCCAGTATGATACTCTCAGCCGTGTGCCGCAGTCCATCGCCAGGTAAATAATATTAAATCTTTTTTGGTTAAAGACGAAACACTCTTTTCCATTTTTTTCTTTCTTTGAAAAAGGCCTGGTGACACCTCTCTCCCTCACAACAGTAAGCTCCACGCCCCGATTCAGACTGCTGAAAGTCTTGCATCGGCATCTCATCCCGCCACACAAAGCGACAGAGTTCCTGCTTTGGTCTTTTCATTCCGCAGGAAATACAGGTTCTTTGCATCACCACGACCATTTCCTATCCCGATGAATGAAGGCTTGCCTACTCTTGCCCTTCCTCCCCATCCGGAGTATCATTTTGTGTTTCGTCTTTCGCTACTGCCTCCGTCACACCTGCCTCATCGACAGGTTCGGAGGCGACTAAATCTGGCTGATTAACAGGGGGCGGCCCAGCAAAAGGCTTGGTCTTTGCCTCAGCAATCAATGCCTGGGCAAATTCCTCATCAATTGCTCGAATCACCATCAAATCATCAACACTCTTCTCGGCCAGTACCCCTGAGGTGGGAATTCCTTTGCTCAACAATTGGTCGGCAAGAGTCTCATCCACTCCTCGCAATCCGAGAAGTGACTGATATCCCGGATCGGCCAAGTTGGCATACCGCTGTTCGCTTTTCACGTCTATTCGCCAGCCAATAAGTTTTGAAGCGAGGCGTACATTCTGTCCCTGCCTGCCGATGGCCAGTGAGAGTTGATCATTCGGCACAACCACCAGCAAGGAACGAGCATCCTCATCAGCCATAACCATGCTGACATGAGCAGGTGCCAGGGCATTATAAACATATTTGGCAGGGTCCGGACTCCAGGTGACGATATCAATACGCTCACCCTGAAGCTCCTGCACAACGTTCTGGACCCTTGATCCCTTCATGCCGACACAGGCACCAACGGGGTCAACATCACTCTCTGAAGAACTGACGGCAATTTTGGCACGAAACCCAGGTTCACGGCTGACACCCATAACCCGGACGATACCTTCAGCCATTTCCGGAACTTCCAGCTGAAATAATTTTGACAGAAACTCATCACAGGTTCGCGACAGGATAAGTTGAGAATCACGACTGGTCTGGCGCACCTCTTTTAGGTAGGCCCGTATCCGATCCCCCTGTTTGAACGATCGTTTAGCTATCTGCTGATCTTTCGGAAGTATTGCGTCGGTGCGGCCGAGATTGATAATCATATTGCCACGTTCGAAGCGCTGAACAATCCCGCTCACAACCTCGCCGATGCGGTCCTTAAACATATCAAAAATAACTTCTCTCTCAGCATCCTTCATCTTATGGATGATGACCTGCTTCGCGGACTGAGCAGCTATTCTGCCGAGTTCACTGATATCTTCCATTTTCTCGCCAAGCTCATCGCCTATCTGCACTTCAGGATCAAGTCTCAATGCTTCGCTGAGAGAAATTTCCGTCTGGTCATCCTGCGCTTCTTCAACGACATTTCTAAACTGAAAGACCTCGACCTCACCGTACTCCTCATTATAGCGTACTTCAATCTCCCGGCGACTCCCGAACTTTTTCCTCGCAGCAGATTGAACGGCCTCTTCGATGGCCTCTATCAACAAAGTTTTATCGAAACCTCGATCTCGACTGATCTGGTCGATTATGCGTTTCAAATCTGAGAGCATTCTTTTACCCCGTTTTTATGACTTTCCGCTCTGCCAAGCGGAGCAATTTGCAATATAGAAACAACCCCGGGCCATTCGGCTCAGACGGTCAACCTGGCTTTATTAATCATCTCTAACGAGAGCTGCACGGAACCACCGTCAGCCAATTTTAAATGTATCAAGCCTTCACCTACTGCCTCAATGACGCCTTCCAACACTTTGCTTTCTTCGATCTCGTGGTGCAGCTTTACCCTGGCCCTTTTGCCCTGGAAGCGAACAAAATCGCCCATCGTCCTAAGAGGCCGCTCTAACCCGGGCGACGAAACCTCCAGATGGTAGGCATGATCAATACAATCCTCGATATCAAGGAAATTTCCTAATTCACGACTCACCTTGCTACAGTGATCGAGGCTTACCCCCGTTTCCGCATCAATAAAAACCCGCATCACCCATCCATGCCCTTCCCTTCGAAATTGAATTTCAAAAAGCAGCAGTCCCATGGTAGGCAGGAGGGTTTGCAGAAAACTCTGCACTTTGTCTATAATAAACTGGCTCATTTTCCAAGAACCCTGTTGAACCTCGCCCTCTGTCGCCCTTCGGCAGCAGCTGAGGCTCATGTGCGGACATAAAAAAAAGCGGGCAGAGCCCACTTCCGAAAGCCGTCCCGCTATAAACAAAAACAGGAGGTATAACAAGATCATCCGCGACCATAACAGAACCGGAAAGAAGGGCCTGTTCTCCAATAACTCCCTAGAAACAGTGTAGGGGGCTATCCTCAAAGCGAATTATCCGAGGCACAATTTAATCATACTATCAAGGCAATGTCAAGCCGGAAGTCCATATTCTGTACCATTACAACCACAACACCGTAACTTAGAAGCTTATCTCTGCTCATTTTTCTAAACCCACCCTCGGCTCCATGGCTGATGATACCGGCTGAGACCGGCCGACGCGACCTGCTTACATATTTTTTCCTATATTATTAGAATGATAGAGCAATGCTTCGACACTGTTAATACGAGCAGAAGAAGATCAGTATTTCTTCCAAAACCGGCAAAAATTTAAACCAGATGGGGAAAAATCTGTTTGACAAATAGAGGTTGAGTCTTTACTTAATCGATAGTTCCGAGTACCCTCCAGCTTTTGCACGATTTGCTTCCAAGCTGTGTTGCACTATGTATGACACCGTTATTAAAAAATAAAATCAATTTTTCTAAAACGGTGTAACTCTTTCGGTGTATGTGTCGCCGAATTGTACCCTCATTTTTGTTTTGAAGCTAAAATGTCCCGTTTTTACACCACTCACCAACCTACTTCATGACCGAAAAAATTCTCATTATTGCTGAAAAACCGAGTGTTGCTGCAGATCTGGTAAAAAGCCTGCCGGGGAAATTCGTCAAAGAAAAAACCCATTTCGAGGGAGACACCTATGTTGTCTCTTATGCCATAGGGCATCTTGTTACTATTTGCTTTCCTGAAGAAATTGATCCAGCATACCAGAAATGGGACATGAACAACCTGCCCATTCTGCCGCAGGCTTTTCCTCTTAAAAGTCTTGACGGCACCAAGAGTCAACTGAGTGCTTTGCAGAAACTCATCCGTCGCAAAGATATTCGACAAATTATTAATGCCTGTGATGCCGGTCGTGAAGGTGAACTGATATTCAAATATATCATTAAGTTTGTCTGGAACACCTCAGTCGCTGAAAAATCTTTCAAGAGGCTTTGGCTGCAATCGATGACGGCAGACGCCATCCGTGCAGCCTTTGCTTCCTTGCGAGATAACGCTGAAATGCTGCCCCTTGAGGATACAGCTCTGTGTCGTTCCGAGTCAGACTGGTTGATAGGCATCAACGCCACCCGAGCCCTTACCGGCTACAACTCTCGCAAAGGCGGCTTCTTCCTTACCCCCTGTGGTCGGGTACAGACCCCGACTCTGTCTCTTTTGGTGAAAAGGGAACGAATCCGCCTCAGTTTTGTTGCCAAACCCTATTGGAGCCTCCAAGGGCAGTTTACCTGCAAAGATCAGGTCTACGAGGGCAAATGGATTGATGCCGATTTCTCCCGTGAAACCAGTGACTCACATGATAAGGCAGACCGCATTTGGACAAAAGATGGTGCCCTGGCCATCATTGCTAAATGTACAGGAAAACCAACGACAGTTGAGGAGCAAAGCAAGAAAAACACGCAAAACTCCCCGCAACTCTACGACCTTACCTTGCTCCAAAGGGAAGCCAACTCAAGGTTCGGATTTTCAGCGAAAAACACTCTGTCCATTGCTCAGTCACTTTATGAGAGACATAAGATACTTACCTATCCGCGTACCGACAGTAAGCATCTCCCTGAGGATTATCTCCAAACGGTTAATGACGTTCTACAACGCCAAACGGCATGGCAATTCGGAGCTTTCGCCCAAGAGGCTTTGAATAAAAAATATGTCCACCCGGACAAGCGAATCTTCAACAACAGCAAGATTTCCGATCACCATGCTATCATCCCCACAAGCATCTTGCCGACCCGCCTTACCGAACCGGAAGCAAAAATCTACCAGATGGTGGTTCAACGGTTTCTCGCGGTCTTTTTCCCTCCAGCGGTTTTTTTAAATACCAAAAGAGTCTCTATGGCAGAAGGGGAAACTTTTCTCACCGAGGGAAAAATCCTCCTTGAGGCTGGCTGGAAGGCCATTTACGGAAACGCAAGCGGAGACGGCCAGGATCGAACGCTCGCACCGGTGCCGTCGAACGCTCTAGTGCGCTGTAGTGAAATAAGTATCTCTGGCCATGAAACCACGCCGCCGCCGCGCTTTAACGAAGCGACGCTGCTTTCGGCCATGGAAAATTCAGATAAACTGGTTGAAGACGAAGAACTGGCAGATGCCATGAAAGAGCGCGGTCTTGGCACCCCTGCCACCAGAGCCGCAATTATCGAAAAATTGATCAAAGAAAAATATGTTGTGCGGGAAGGAAAAGATCTTACTCCTACCGGCAAGGCTTTCGAACTTCTAGCCCTGCTTGAAGCCATGCAAATTGAGGTTCTAGCCTCTCCGGAAATGACCGGAGAATGGGAATACAAGCTCAACAGGATGCTCAAAGGGCAATTCACCCGTGATAAATTTATGGCTGAAATTCGAGCCATGACCGAGCAGATCATCCACCGGGTAAAAAACTTTGAGAAGGGGGAAATTCGAGCCGAGGCCCCCTTCAGTCCGGTTAATGGTGTTCGCTTTTTCTCTTCGCCCACCGCCTTTGTATCTGAAGATAAAAAGATCAGCATCCGCAAAATTCTCGGCGGCCGTATGTTGACCGAAGATGAAGTTGTCGCCCTGTTACATGGAAAAACCATTGGCCCCTTCAGCGATTTCAGATCAAAAAAGGGCAAACCTTTCACTGCCTCGGTTCGTCTTATCGATACAAAAATTGAGTTTATTTTTGCATCTTCAATCGATGAACTTGATATCGATGCCGTCAAACAAGGACCAATTCTTGGCTTATCACCTATCGACCAAACCAAAGTCTTTGCAACCCCCATGGCGTATATGTCTGAATCGGCCCTCAACGGTGATGTCAAAAAGGGTTTAAAGATCAGCAAAACTATTCTTTCTAAGGAGGTCTGTGAAAATAATATCAGGCAACTCCTTTCCGAAGGAAAAACGGAACTGATAGCAGGGTTCATATCAAAAAAGAAAAAGCCATTCGATGCCTATCTCCTTCTCGCGAAAAATGGTACACTCAGCTTTGATTTTCCTCCTCGAAAAGAAAAATCGCCAAAGCAAAACACATTGACAGTCTCGAAAAAAAAAGGCACAACCAACCATGAAACTGATTAAAAAAGAATATTTAAAAAAAAGCGGCCATGAAATTGCGCAAATCTGCGCCGAAGCAGGACTCGATACCAAAGCTGAAGATATGGTGATCTTGGATGTCCGCGGTCTGGCGACATTTACTGATTATTGTGTCATCATGAGCGGCAAATCCACCCGCCACGTTCAGGCTTTGGCCGAGGCAATTGAAGGGGAGCTACGTTCCAAGCGAGTCAAGGAGTCTTCTGCGGAAGGACTGGCAGAAGGAATTTGGGTTCTCCTAGACTTTGATGACGTTATTGTCCATATTTTCTATCATGAGGTTCGGCATTTTTACAACCTGGAAGGCCTTTGGTCTGAGGCCAAGCGCGTTGACGTCGAGGCGAAATGAGATAATGACGCCAGACAATACTCTATTGAACCGAATGTAAATATATATTAGTATGTTAGAAATTCCTTTCTTGTTTTTTTAAACAAATTTCGTCAATGTGCTTATCCCGTTTACCGGGGTTAGATTCCTGCGATATCGATCCCCAAAATGACACCTAAGGCTGTTTACTCTTTTGCAATTATGAATCTCACTGCACCTCCAAGATTCTTATCCTTCAGGGGGCTAGGATTATGCAATATTTAAGCACCAGGGGGAAAATCTCCCCCATAGGGTTTACTCAAGCCGTGCTGATGGGTCTTGCCGAAGATGGCGGCCTGTTGTTGCCACGCACCATCCCGCGTATCGGCACCGACACTTTTGCCTCCTGGCAGAAACTGAGTTATGCTGACCTGGCATTTGAGGTCATGTCCAGATTTGTCGATGATATTCCTGTCAGCGACTTTAAAGACATTATTAATAGATCCTATGATGCTTTCAATGCTCCAGACGTAACCCCTGTTGTTCACCATGGTGACCTGCACATCCTTGAATTGTTCCACGGGCCGACACTTGCCTTCAAGGATATTGCCCTGCAGTTTCTCGGTAACATCTTCGAGTATCTGTTAAACCGTGATAATTCGATCCTAAATATCATCGGTGCGACCTCAGGCGATACAGGATCAGCAGCCATTTACGGAGCACGAGGCAAGGCAAGGATCAACATTTTCATAATCCACCCGCACCAGCGTGTGAGCCCGGTGCAGGAAAAACAGATGACCACCGTCCTTGACGACAATGTGTTTAACATTGCCATCCGTGGTTCTTTTGATGATGGTCAGGCTATTGTTAAAAAAATATTCAACGACATCGAATTCAAGACGAAGTACCGACTGGGTGCTATTAACTCCATCAACTGGGCGCGGGTTCTCGCCCAGGTCGTCTATTATGTCAAAAGCTGCCTGCATGTCTCGACCCACGAGAAGGATTCTTCCGTCGATTTTGCCATCCCTACCGGGAATTTTGGCGATATTTTCGCGGGCTTTATTGCCAAAAAAATGCTCCCCCCCGGCACAATTCGCCAGCTGATATTAGCAACAAACGACAACGATATCCTTACCCGCTTCGTAACCAAGGGTGACTATTCGCTCGCAAAGGTAAAAATCACCTCTAGTCCATCCATGGACATCCAAGCTGCATCGAATTTCGAACGATATCTCTATTATCTCCTCGACAGCGACTCCTCACGTACCAGAGAGCTGATGGAAGAGTTTGCCAAAAACGGTAAAATCGATCTCTCCGGCCATCATGATCATATTCGTCGTGATTTTGTTGCCGCAGCAGTATCTGAACATGAGGTCATAGAAACCATCGCTGCTTTTTTTAAAGAGCATGAATATATTCTCGACCCGCATACCGCAGTTGGGGTGAAAGCTGCGCAAAAATATAAAAAGATCGGCGTTCCCATGGTGTGCTTAGCAACGGCCCATCCTGCAAAATTCGGTGCAGTAGTGGAACAAGCCATTGGCAAATCTCCCGATATCCCAGCATCACTTGTCGGTATTTTGGAAAAACCTTCTCGTTGCGAACTCATGGATGCAGATAAAGGCAAAATCCAGACATTTATTGCAGACAAGGCCGGAACGCCTTAAAACCTGCCATTGATCGTCTGACGACGAACCTTGACAAGAAGAAGAGACTACTCTAATGTCTTTGGACAGAAACGTGGTATTCGTTGCGACTTCAACAGATTTTTTCTATAATTTGTCGTATTGAAAGTGAGGTAATGTATGTTTGGACTTGGTATGCCGGAACTCATAGTTATCCTGGTGATAATTGTGATCATCTTCGGGGCGGGAAAACTTCCCGAAATTGGTTCCGGGATTGGTAAAGGAATTAAGAATTTCAAAGAAGCTACTAAAAAAGAGGATGAATCGAAGAAAATCGACGAATCCAATAAAGACGTAGACAATAAGGCCTAGACCCGAGAAACTTGCTTTTTTGTGATACTCCTGGCGGGGCATTCTTTTACAGCACCGCCTTGAGGGTGATATACCTTCACATAATTCGTTTTTAAAAAACAAGAAATGATTTTCTAAGATAGAAAATAATATTGAGCATCTTCCTTCTGATTGGAGAACACCATGTTTGGACTTGGAACCCCTGAACTTATAGTTATTTTGGCTATTGCCTTTCTTGTTTTCGGAGGCAAAAAACTACCGGAAATAGGTTCCGGACTTGGCAAGGCGATCAGCTCCTTTAAAAATGGACTCCGCGATGTAGAACAGAGCGGCAAAGGAATAATCAACGATATTCCTGGAGTTAAAGAAGCTGTCGAGGTAAAAGCCCAGGTCGATAAGGTGAAAAACATGGGAAATATTGAAAATGTGCTGAAATAATCGCCCCATTCCCGCTCATGGAATTGCTGCCACTACGTAAGTTCCCCTGTGGAGGCAGCTCCAGCTACTCTATTGTACCTCGTCTGTTTTCTTTTTAAAGAGAGATGGACCACACAGCCTTGATATTCATATCCGGCAATCCTGTCTAGAACCCGTTAAGAAACAACTCATACTTATTATCAATTTCTTTACGGGCCCTTATGCCGTAGATACAATTGAATTGTGCGATTTAATTTTGAACGACGAATTATTTTTTTGCACTTTTCCTCACCTCTGGATTATTCACAAGTTAAGACCAATTTCACCGTTCATCAATGATCATTCTGTTTTTGCAATCCGCGTTCCTTGCTCGGCAACAAAATCTCCTTCATTTTATCCAATTCATATATTCTTGACTTTTTTGTCATAACTGGATAAACAATTTGTCTCATTCGTACGTTTTTGTCCTTGTTTATCCCGCAGGATCCCCCTACCAGGTCTGCATCAGATAGACGTTCATCCATGCCGTCAGGCAATTATTAACTCATCTGGAGAATAACATGTGTCGTTTAGCCCTGA
>JAHJLI010000034.1 GCA_018821785.1 Pseudomonadota bacterium | reverse complement strand
TACATCCACTGATAAAGAGCATTAAAAAAGCCAGGGTGAGTATTATGACATATCGCTTTTCTGTTGTTATTTCGGCCATTCCGCCTTCCCTCCTGTTTTGGTTTAATAAAATAGTCAACAATTGGAATAAGATGCACTTACTGCATCATAATCACAAGACTCAATTGCTGCAAAAAACTTCTTCATATTTGCACATAGCTCATCAGAAAAGAAACCCCATGGTATGCTTGTTGTCAGTGCATTTTTTTCTATCTTCCTTTATGATCCCCAAAAAGCGTAGAGGAAAAAACAAGTAGAAAAAAACCAGACATACTATCATGACTAAAAACAAAGAATCCAACAACAAAAAGACTATCCCCTGCATTGGCTGCGGCGGCTCCGGCCAGACCTCTTATTTCGGAGGTGCCAGCAGGTTCATGCTTTCCTGGGAGGACTGTCCCGACTGCTGTGGTACCGGCATAGTACTTGATCAAACAGACACCGACCAGAAAGACACCCCCGAAAAGAAAGACAATTGCTGAAGGTGCGTGAACCGATTATAAACTGATAGGTAAGAAATCTACCAAACAGACTGACAGACCGGTCGGCTCACAAACTGCATTCGAGACAGAACCATGACCCCAGCTATCAATGCTGCAAAACAGAAAAAAATTGCCTACAAGGTCCATCAATACACCCATGACCCTGCCCACGATTCTTACGGCAGGGAGGCGGCTGAAAAGCTCGGTATAGCAGATGAAAGAGTCTACAAGACCCTTGTGGTCGAACTCGATCAGGGAAACCTGGCGGTAGCTGTCATCCCGGTAGCATCGATGCTCAGTATGAAGCTGATCGCTAAGGCCGCTGGTGCCAAAAAGGCGGCTATGGCTGAGAAAGGACTGGTAGAAAAGACGACCGGCTATGTGCTCGGAGGAGTCAGCCCTCTGGGGCAGAAAAAAAGATTATTGACTGTGATCGACAGTTCAGCTAAAGATTGGCCAACCATCTTTGTCAGCGCGGGACGTCGGGGCTTGGAAATTGAGCTTAACCCCCACGACCTTGTCGCTCTCACTTCTGCAACTTTTGCTGAAATTCTTCAGTAGAAAGGATTGGCAGGTGGTCTGCTGCCAGTTCCAATTTTCCATTTTGAAATCGATATGGATATTCTGATCTACGGAACTACCGAAATGAGCTATCTGGTGGCCTCACGGCTTCACCAGCAGCATAATATCACCATCCTCCACGAACCTGGCGAGCTGAACGAAAAATTCAGCAATCTGGATGTGAGAATAGTGGAGGGAAGCGGTGGAGACCTTGCCGTACTTGAAAAAATCGAGACAAAAAAAACAGACCTCTTCATTGCCTGCTCCGCACTTGATGAAGCAAATATTGTTGCCTGCTGGACAATCAAAAAAATTGTCGATACCGAAACAATCTGTTTCATCGGCAAAGGTTCGCTGTATAAAAATTTTTCCTCCCCGACCCATAATCGCTATCACGTACGGTATGATATAGACACCATTATCTGGCCGGAAAAACTTCTTACCCAGGATATATTCCGTATTATCTCGGTGCCGGAGGCGCTTGATGTTGAATATCTGGCCGGTGGAAAAGCCAAACTTTTTGAGTATCGGATCAAAGAAGGTTCGATCATGGTCGATAAATCAATTATGGACTGCAAGTTTCCAAAGGACGTTCTCATCCCGGGTATTACCCGAAATGGAAAACTCTTCATTCCTACCGGCTCCACTACCATCCTACTTGACGACAAGGTATTTTTCATCGGAGTCGACACTGCTCTTGATACCCTGGCGGCAGATTTTTTCAAACATGACAAAAAGGTTAAAAGCGTTTCGATTATAGGTGGCGGCAGTGTGGGTTTCATGCTGGCAGAAAAACTTGAGCGAACCAACAAGAAGGTCAAAATAATCGAGCAAAGCCCTGAGCGGTGCGAATTCCTTGCCAATTCATTAAAAAAGACCCTGGTCTTACAGGGCAACGGTACAGATCTCGAATTGCTTGAAAGTGAGTCAATTGCTGCCGCGGATGCCTGCATCTGCACAACCGACAATGATGAAAAAAATCTTCTCTGCTCACTGTTAATCAAACAACTCGGTTCAAAAAGGATCGTAACCAGAGTTGGAAATATCCAGAATTACCAACTTTTTGAACACGTCGGCATAGATGTGGTGGTCTCGCCAAAGGCATCTGCCCTTACAGAAGTGCTGAACCGAGTGCAGGTCCGGGACGTCGACGTCCTGGCACTTATAGAAGGTGGCAAAGGGGAGGTTTTACGACTCACCCTTCCCGATAAATTCAAGGAAGTACAAATTAAGGATCTCAAGCTCTCGGCCAATGCAATCATCGGAGTAATCATCAGGGGACATCAGGTTCTCATCCCCAATGGTATGACGTACCTGCAGCCAAAGGACCTGTTAAAGATCTTTACCATGAAAGAAGATTCCGACAAAATTAAGGAATTCTTTTTCCGATGAAACTTCCACTGATTGCCAGTGCACTCGGCATAATTCTCCTTGCCTTTGGAGGTGTCGTTCTCCTCCCGGTCGTTTTTGC
>JAHJLI010000314.1 GCA_018821785.1 Pseudomonadota bacterium | reverse complement strand
ATTACGTATCTATGAGGTGGGAATATCTTATAGCGGCCGGACCTATCAGGAGGGAAAGAAGATCGGCTGGCGGGACGGATTCCGCGCCCTCTATTGCATCATCCGCTACCGTTTCTTCAATGACTGACACCGTCACTCCTGCCTGTAATAGCACTTCTCAGCCTCCCAAAACCTTAGCTTCGGCGGAAACAACGCTGGAGTCAACCAGTCCTTGATTAAAGAGCAGAATAAAGAGCAGCCGACCATAGCAGAATACCGCCAGAATGGCGATCACAGGGTAAAAATAACCTAAAGGGCAGAGTATGAAGACGGTCAGCCAATGTAGCAGAATGATTTTTTGTGAATGGAGTTGAATGGGGAAATCGCCATGCCGGCTGATAACTGCCAGACCACTGAGATTCCAGCCGTAGAGAGCGGTGAAGGCGTGCATGCGCAAAAGCGGCAGGCTTGTTACCGGGTCATAGGTGGCGGAAAAGGCGAGGAGGATATAGAGAATGCCGGTTATTGAAGTCACCAGGAGAAAGAGGATGCCTGAGGTGAGAAAGGCCTTCTGCTGCAACTGGATTCCCTGTTGCCAGTAGAGATAGAGAACCAGGGACACGGTCATAAAGAGTATTGCTGCAATCACCACCTGGGGGATGAACCAATTGGCCAGGATGAACAAAAAGAAAATGATGACCCCAAGATTTATAACCCAGAAAGACAGTTCTTTGAGAAGGGCAATAGGTTTTTTGGCCTGCTTTCTCATGAGGGCGAAGATCACCGACATGCTGATGAGTGAAATGGGAAATGAAAAACCGAGAAAAAAGGTGTCCAATTTAAATTTTGTGAGGATAAACCAGTGAGCGAATTCGCTGTTGTAGATGGCGAGACTGGAGATCATCAGGCCAAGTGACAGGCAAAGCAGGGCTGCCTGATGAAATTTTCTTGAGGTGCTTTCGCCTGCGGAAAAAAGGGCAACAGGAATGCAACCGCCAAAATGGCGCACCCGGACGCGCTCGATAATCACCGATAGCAGCAGGGGGATCACTAAGGCCGGCGCATACCACTTGAGAAAAGCGCAAAGGGCAAAGGCCAGGGCCAGGAGGAGAAAGATGCGGCCCCTGATGCTTAACTGCGGTTTGCCTTCGGTGAAATAGATGAGCAGAGTTCCACCGCCGCACAGGTTAAAGAGGAAAATGTGCAGCCGTTCAAAATTCATTATTTGTGGGGCCACCAGATGATGGAGAAAACCACAGGTCATGGCCACGGTCATGACGATCCACAATGATATCTTGAGTTGCCGACTCATGGTCTCTGTATCCTTTTCATATCCGTTGGTGTTTCAAGGTCTTTTCCCAGGAGAGCCGTTAATGCCGCCTCCAGATTTGGGTGTCGGAAGCAAAAGCCGGAATCGATAAGCTTCTTAGTGGTAACACGACAGCTTGAGAGTAATATTTCCGAGGCCATCTGTCCATATATCATCTGCAGTAACCAGGCGGGAAGAGGGAAGAGCAGGGGCCGCCTGGAGATCCTGGCAAGGGTTCGCATGAATTGTTGATTGGTTACCGGCTCCGGGGCGGCAATGTTCAGAGGACCGGACAGCGAAGGGCAGGTCAGGGCATGGAGCATGGCAGAGATCATGTCGTCGCTGCTGATCCAGCTGATATACTGTTTGCCTGTGCCGAAGCGGCGGATATAGCCACAGGGTGATGAGGCAAGAATACGCTTGAGAGCCCCGCCTCTTTGTGTGAGGCCAACTCCCAGGCGAAGCTGAACAGTGCGAATACCGGCCTGGCGGGCGGGTTCGGTGGCCTGTTCCCAGCGGCGACAGACCTCTGACATGAAACCCGCACCGACCGGCCCAGCTTCATCAATCTCTTCTTCGCCGCAATCGCCGTAGTAACCGGTCGCCGAGGCGGAAAGGAATACCTCCGGTGGTCTGCGACCTGCGGCCAGGGTTCGAGCCAGCAATTCGGTGCCGTTGACCCGGCTGTCAATGACCCGCCGTTTCTTGTCCTCGCTCCAGCGGGACAGTCCTATGTATTCACCGGCCAGATGGATGACCCCGTCGAGTTCCGGTAGGTCCCCCTCGTTCAGGATGTTTTTTTCCGGATCCCAGAAGATTTCTCCTCTGGTCGGATCTGGTGGACGACGCACCAGAGTGAAGACTTGGTGCCCTCCGGTAGTGAGCAGGGGTAACAGGTCGCGGCCAAGTGCTCCGCTTGCCCCGCTTACCAGGAGCCGCATGGGCCGTGCGCTGCAGCGCTTGTGCAGGAGAATGTCTTCCCGCAGGACGGCTTCTCGGTAATAAAACATCCTTTTCAGGTTTTTTGTCACATAGTTTCTGATACTTCCAGGGAGGATGGCATGTCCACGCAGGGAGTATTCCACCACATCCCTCAGTTCAGCGCCCTCCGGGGTATCCTTGAAAAAATGGCTATGCGACCAATGGGCAAAGGGGCCCTTCTCCTGGATATCGCGAAACATCTTGCCGGGAATATTTTCAAGGTGTCGCCCTTGATAGTGAAAAGGAAAGGGGCCAAGATGCATCTTCAGAAGAACCTGTCCGCCCGCTTCGATGCCGCCGCTTTTGGCCAAGACCATGGTTTTCTCCCATGGTGGCAGGAGCCTTTCCAGGGCACCCGGTCGGCTGTGCCAGGCGTGCAATTCGGCCGCTGAGCAGGAATAGGTGGAGCTGTGGGTGAAAAGGGTTCTGTGATTCATAGCTGTTGTCAGCAATCGACCCCCAGATAACGGGATTTCAGTTCCGGTCTGGCATGCAATTCCGAACTGGTGCCGCTCCAGACGATGTGCCCCTTTTCCATTATATAATGACGTTCGGCGATAACCATTAAGGCTTCGATATTCTTGTCGATGATGAGAATGGACAAGCCCCTCTCCTTGAGAAGCGTCAAAGCTCGCCAGATCTCCTTCCGAACCAAGGGGGCCAGCCCTTCGGTAGCCTCATCGAGGATCAACAGGTCGGGATTGATCATCAGTGCCCGTCCAATTGCCAACATCTGTTGTTCTCCTCCGGAAAGCTCGTTGCCGTAATGGCTGAGTCTATCGGAGAGTCTCGGGAAGATGTTGAGAACAGCTTCAAGACCAAAGGGCTGGGGTGTTTTTCTGGTATTGGCGGCGGTGGCGATGAGATTTTCCCGCACTGTAAGATTCGGGAAAATCTGTCTTCCTTCGGGAACAAGGCCAATGCCCATGCGGGCAATCCGGTAACTTTGTAGCGCCTCGATGGGATGTCCAAGGTAGCTGATTTTGCCGGCACAAACAGGGGTGAGGCCAAGGATTGAGCGGACCGTTGTACTCTTGCCCATACCATTTCGGCCAAGCAGGGTAACAACCTCAGCCTCTCCGATTTGCAGGGAGACGTCGAATAGTGCCTGGCTTACCCCGTAGCAGGTCTCGATTTTTTCAACGACTAGCATCTACCCCCCCTCGCCTAGATAGGCTTTACGGACAACAGGGTTGTTTCTGATTTCCTCGGGGCTGCCGGTCGCGATGTTTTCACCGTAGACCAGGACCGTCACCCGGTCGGCCAGAGAGAAAACTACATCCATGTCGTGCTCGACGAGCAAAATGGTGACCCGTCCTTTTTGTTTTTTGATGAGTTTCGCCAGTTCAACAGTCCCTCCGGGGCCGAGGCCGGCCATCGGTTCGTCGAGAATAAGCAGTTCGGGTTTGCCGACGAGGGCCATTCCGACCTCAAGTTGACGTTTCTCACCGTGCGAGAGGTGACGGGCGGTAAGCTCGGCGCGATGGATGAGATCGACTCGTTCCAGGGCGATTGGCAGTTCGCTTTTAATGGCCGCAGTGTTTCGCCAGTGGCGCCAGAATTTGAAATTGTGTCCAAGTCCTGCGCAGATGGCAAGGCCCATATTCTCGGCGACGGTAAGGTTCTCGAAGATGTGGGTGATCTGGAAGGATCTGGCGATACCCATCTGGGCACGCCGGTATGATTTCAACCGGGTGATGTCGCGGCTTAAGAAATGAATGGTACCGCTATCGGCTTGCATATCGCCGCTGAGTTGGTTGACAAGAGTTGTCTTGCCGGCGCCGTTCGGGCCAATAAGAGCATGGATATGGCCCCGGGTGATATCGAGGGAAAGGTTGTTGGTAGCCATCACCGCCCCGAATGATTTATGCAATCGAGAAACCTTCAGTAAAGTATCAGCCATTTTTTTCCTTATCGCCGGAGAGAAAGCCAAAAAGCCCGTGTTTGGCGAAAATGACTGTCAGTACCAGGAATGGTCCCATATAGATCATCCAATGTTCGGTATACATGGCTAGAGTCTCTTCAAGTAAAAGAAACACCGCTGCACCAAGGACCGGCCCGAACAACGTTCCGAGGCCACCGAGAAGCACCATAACCATCAATTCTCCTGAAAGGGTCCAGTGCATCAACCCGGGTGAGACGAATTCTGTCTGGTTGGCGAGTAAGGCTCCCGCCAAACCGGCGCTGCCGCCGGCAATAACGAAGGTCGTGAGTTTGTAGCGATAGGAATGAATGCCTAGGCCTTTGATCCGTCTGTCGTTGTTGCCGGCCCCACGGATAATCAGACCGAACCTGGAATTGACCAGTTTATGGGCGAAAAAAAGAAAGAGAAAGAGTGCTGCAAGGCAAAGATAATAGAAATGGCTGCCCTGGCCGAGATCAAGACCGGGCAGGCTATTTCTGGCGGCGAGCGACAAACCGTCATCGCCGCCATACTTTTCCAGGGAGATGAAAAAATAGTAAAGCATCTGGGCAAAGGCCAGGGTGATCATGATAAAATGCATGCCGATCGTGCGCAGACAGAGTGCGCCGATGATAAGCGCCGCAAATGCAGCGGTCAAGGCAGCCAGCGGCAGCACGAGCAGTCCGTTGTCGCTGCCGGTAAAGAGAAAGGGCCAGGTTAATACCGGTTCGGCGGCAGAACTGTGGAAGTGCAGGATGCCGACGGTATAGGCACCAACGCCGACAAAGGCGGCATGGCCGAGACTGATCATGGCACCGTATCCGAGCAGGAGATCCAGGCTTACAGCGGCCAGTGCGTAAATGAGTATTCGGCTGCCGAGTGAAAGCAGGTAGGGGCTACCCGTCTGGAGTGCAAATGGGGGCAAAAGAATAAGAATAATTGCTCCGCACCAAAGTGTTATCTGTTTTCTGTTCATTGAAAAACTTACCCGTGTGCCGGGAAGAGGCCCCGGGGTTTCCAGACCAGGATAGCCGCCATGAGAATATAAATGGCCATCGAGGACAGCGAGGCGGCGACACTGTCGGCGGTCGCTGTTGAGAGAACCGTCCGCAGGATTGATGGAAGAAAGGCCCGGCCGAGGGTGTCGACCATGCCGACGAGGAGAGCCCCTGCAACCGCTCCCCGAATCGACCCTATGCCGCCAATGACGATGACGACAAAAGTGAGAATGAGAATGCTCTCCCCCATCCCAGGTTCGACCGCAAGAATTGGTCCGGCCATAACCCCGGCAAGGCCTGCCAGGAGCGTACCTAGCCCAAAGACCAGGGTATAGAGCAGGTTGATGTTGACGCCGAGGGCACCAACCATTTCTCGGTTGGTTGAGCCGGCCCGGATCTGCATGCCGATACGGGTCTTTGTAAACATCAACCATAAAAAGACAGCGACCAAAAAACCGATACCTATTACCGCCAGGCGATAGGTAGGGTAAGGGAGACCGGGAAGCAGTTCAATGCTTGCCGTCAGACCGTCGGGCACGTTCATAAAGAGCGGTTGTCGGCCCCAGACAATTCGGACCAGCTCATTGAAAAACATGATCAGACCGAATGTGGCTAAAACCTGGTCAAGATGTTCTCTTTTGTACAAGTGGCGCAGAACCAGCATCTCAACGATGCAGCCGGTGGCTGCGGCTGCTGTGACGCCTGCAATCATAGCAAGAAAAAAGGAGCCGGTATAGGCAGCAACAGTGGCAGCGACATAGGCTCCGATCATATAAAACGAGCCATGGGCCAGATTGATGATCTGCATAATGCCGAACACCAGAGTCAGGCCAGCCGACATCAGAAACAGGGTAATCCCCAGTTGCAGACCGTTGAGAAGTTGTTCGATTATCAGGAGCATAAAAAACGGGGGCCTGTCAGGGGCCCCCTAGACCATTACTTGTGTTAAATGTAAAGCTGAAAAATGAAAAAAATCAACTAACTTCCAACTCCTCACATCTTACATTCTTTCGAGTAGGCATCGACATGATTGGCGAAAACCTTCTTGACAGTCTTGTTGGTGAAGCCGGTTTCAGTCTTAACCACCTCTCGGATATAAATATCCTGGATCGGGTGCTGGTTTTTGCCGAAGGAAAAATTGCCTCGAACAGAGGCAAAATCGGCCTTTTTCAGTGCCGCTCGGAGAACTGCCAGATCGGTTTTGCCTCCGCTTGCCTTGAGGGCGGAACCAATCAGCCTGGCGGTGTCGTAACCTTGGCTGGCATACAGAGTCGGGGTCCGGTTATAGGCTTTGCGGTAGGCGGCGACGAATTCCTTGTTGGCCTGGTTGTCAAGATCGTGGGTCCATTGCGAGCCATTTTTTACCCCGAGAGCGGCATCGCCGACAGCGCTGAGAAGGCGTTCGTCAAAGGAAAAGGCAGGGCCGTAGAGAGGAATGGTCTTGTTCAGCCCGGCCTGGGCATATTGCTTGAGAAAATTGATCCCCATACCGCCGGGTAGGAAAAAGAACACCGCTTCGGGTTTGGCGTCCCGGATGGTAGCGATTTCCGCAGCGTAATCGGCCTGATCAAGCTTGGTATATACTTCGCCTGAAATTGTGCCCTTATAATATCGTTTGAATCCGGCAAGGTGGTCTTTGCCGGCTGGATAATTGGGGGCGAGTAGATAGACATTTTTATGGCCGACCTCGGTGACATATTGGCCGACTACTTCGTCGAGATTATCATTTTGGTAGGAAACGCTGAAATAATTTGGGTCGCAGCCACTCCCGGCAAGGCCTGAAGGACCGGCGTTGGCACTGAGATAGAGGACGTCTTCCTTGATAATTTTGGGGACCACGGCCATGGCGACATTTGAGAAGACGATGCCGGTCATGATTTTCACGCCATCTTTTTGAGCATATCTTTCGGCGATCTGTTTGCCTTTTTCGGGTTTGCCACCATCATCCTCGACAAGGAGCTCTACAGCAACGCCGCCCAATTTTCCACCCTCCTGGTCCATAGCCAGTTTAAACCCGTCACGAATTTCTTCGCCGAGATACCCGGCTTTTGTCGAAAGGGTCGTTATCATTCCTATTTTTACCGGGTCGGCAGAAAAACTGAGGGTTGGTAGTATCAGCCCCAGGGCACAAAGCCCGATGACCAGTTTTTTCATAATGTCTCCTTAGATGCTGGTAGTTGAATGAAAAACAATGAGTAACTTGGCGAGATTCGTTTTATAAACAAGAAACGAATATCTAAGTTTCTAAAGAAACGCCGTTAAAATTGCAAGAAAAAATGGAGCATCACACTACTGTCTTACGGTCAGCTTGGCGTTTTTAAGCCGACAGTTTCATTGGTCATCTTGTTTCTGCCCATGTCGGCCACCACCCTTCTTCTTATTTTTCTTTTTGGCTAGGGCCAGACGGCCGGCCGCCGATCGTTTCTCAGCCTTGTCGATGAGGAAATGATGTACGCAGACCGATCCTTTCTCATCGTCTGTCCGCCGCTGGATGTAGGAACCGTCCTGCCGCATTTCCCATACGTTCCTGCTGTTGGTTAGCTGTAAATCGAGTATCTCGCGCAACAGAGCTTTGTGTCGTGCCGATTCAACAGGGGTGCAAACTTCCACTCGGCTTTCCAAGTTGCGCTTCATGAGGTCGGCGGAACCGATATAGTACTCATCCTCGCCGTCATTTTTAAAATAGTAGATCCGACCATGTTCAAGGAAGCGACCAACCAGTGAAATGACTTGGATGTTTTCCGATAAACCTTTGACTCCCGGGCGAAGTCGACAGGTATCGCGGACGATGAGATCTATATGCACTCCGGCCATGGAGGCACGGTACAGGGCCTCAATCATTTCCTTATCTTCCAGAGCATTGGTTTTCAGCTGGATAAGCCCGGTTCGGCCCTCCTTCTGATGTTCGATTTCCCGTGCAATTTTAGACAACAAGGCCTTTTTTAACTGTTTTGGGGACGGCAGTATCTTAAGATAACGGCGTATCGCCGTGCAACCGCTGGTCAGATAATTAAACAATTCGGTCAGGTCGGCGCCGATATCAGGGTCGCAGGTGATGAGGCCGAAGTCGACGTAGGCCCTGGCCGTTCCGGAATGGTAGTTGCCCGTGCCGATATGGGCATAACGGCGCAGACCGTTATAGTCCTTGCGAATGACGAAGATGAGTTTGGAGTGGGTCTTCATGCCGACAATTCCATACGTGACATGGATACCCGCTTCCTCAAGAAAACCGGCCCAGCGGATGTTGGCAGATTCGTCAAATCTGGCCATGAGTTCAACGACAACCGCCACCTGCTTTCCGTTCTGCGCAGCATTAATCAGGTACTTAATGATGCGCGAGTTTTTCGCTGTCCGATAAAGCGTTGCTTTGATTGCCAGGACTTTGGGGTCCTGGCTTGCTTCTCGTAAAAAACGTTCCACCGAAGTGTCGAAGGATTCGTACGGGTGTTGCAGGAAGATATTGCCTTGTTCTCTGATGGTATGGAAAATATTCGGGTCATCGCCAAGAAGTTCGGGGTTGTCGACAGGATGATGCGGGGCAAAATGCAGATCGGGGCGATCAATTGCGGCTATTTGAAATAGGTCGCGAAGGCCCAAAATGCCGTCCACATCATACACGTCCTGCTCTTCGTCGACTCCCAGTTCGGCCGCCAGTTTACCGCGGTGCAGATCGAGCATGCCACGTTCAACCTCCAGTCTGACAATTTCGGCAAATTTTCGGTCTCGGAGGGCCGATTCAATCATGGCCAGCAGATCATTGGCCTGTTCCTCGGAACGTTCGGTGATGGCATTGCGAGTTACCCTGAAAGCTGCACATGATTCTATTTCCATGCCGGGCAAGAGAAGTGGCAAATTATTTGCGACCAGGTCCTCGAGGAGGATAAAAACATTTTTTTTACCGATTTGTACTAAGCGCGGCACTTCGGCGCCGGTTGGAATTTTAATGCGGATAAGGTTGATGTGATCGGTTCCCGGATAACGAACACTTACCAGCAGGTTAATCGACAGGTTGGAAATGAAGGGGAACGGATGCGCCGGATCCATGCCCTGAGGTGTGAGGAGGGGGTATATTTCGTTTCGGAAATAGCAGTTGGCTAATTCTTGGTCTTCCGAGGGGAGTTCAAGGTATTTGAGGATGTCAATGGCTTGGCCGGCCAGTTCCTGGCGAAGTTTTTTCTCCAGCAGCAATTGCTCAGCGAGAATTTCGTGGACTACTACGTGACAGGCGTCTATCTGTTCCTGGGGTAACCGGCCATCAATCGACAGCCTTCTGACGCCGGCCCCGACCTGCTGCTTTAACCCACCAATTCTTTTCATGAAAAATTCATCAAGATTGGAACCGACAACCGCCAGGAAAAAGACTTTTTCCAGCAGCGGGTTGCGATCATCCTGCCCTTCGTGCAACACCCTTTTATTGAAGGCAAGCCAGGTAAGTTCCCTGTTGAGGTAGTATTCAGGCAACTGCAGATCGAAAACCGGTGTAGTTGCAGTTTCAGTGCTTGTCTCAGGAGATGCGGGATGTTTGGAGGATGACTTTGTCTTCATGGCGACTCCGTGTTTGTGAAGAACTGTGAGTTTGTTTAAATGATGCCAGTTTTTCTTTGCTAGGCAGCCTGCTTGTCGGAATTGATCACTATCTAGCATGATAGCCGATCGCGTTGGTAAATGATAGGAGTTATGCGCTTGATTTGGTGATATAAAATAGTTCCTTTGTTATTATTACGACCTTTTTTTTGACATGGGAGGGCTGATATGACAAAATTGTATCGGCCGAGCATCAGGTGACTGAGTGGCGGCGATCACTCCCGGTAGGCCCGGCTTTTTTCCCTTGCTCTGAGACTTTCTGTCTTTATATCTTCAATAATCCCGAAATATAAGGTAAAAACTACAACCAAGAAATGTCTTCTTTTTGTCGGGTAACGGTTGCGACTGATTGCACCGGCGACTCAGGCCGGTGGTAGATGCCATGCCACTGCAGAGGGACAAGAACCATAACTTTGGTCTTATGCTACCATGGAACCGTTTGTCTATTTTCTTCCGTCCACACTCAGTCTTAGAAAGCTGAGGCAGCATCTGCCTCTGGAGCCTCACTACCAGGTCATCTTGGAGCAGGGAGAGATGCAGGGCGCCGAGCTTCTCGATACTTTTGACAATGGCTTATTTCAAGCAGCCAGGCTACTTTTTCAAGTGGATAGGCAACTGCTGTTATTGGATTTGCAGACAGGACAACTGTTCGAGCAAGCGGCGCCTGCAGGTCGACCGGCGATCGGTGATATGGCAAAAGGGCCGGTAGTCGATATGCTCCTGGAGGTATCCAGGTTGCGGTCCTTGCTGCCGGTTGTCGGGATTCGCATGCGAAGAGATGAGGGGCGAGTCCTTGATGATGAAGGTAAGACTCTAGTGCGTTTTTATCATCTGACCATCGGTCGTGGCCGCAGAAAATTTATGGGTATGGGCTGTGCCCAGTACCTCCGTGGTTATTCCGAAGCGTATTCCGATCTCTGGCAGTGGCTGGAAAACTGTGGAGCTATGGCCTGTCAGAATGCCGGTGATATTTACAGCGGTTTGGGTATTGCCCTGCGACAATACTGTGTCAAACCTGAATTAGAACTCCTGCCGCAGACTCCGGTGAAAGAGAGTGTTACGGCGATACTTGGCACGTTCTTGAAAATTGGCCGACAAAATGAACAGGGCGTCATCGCCGACATTGATACTGAGTTTCTCCATGATTACCGGGTGTGTTTTCGCAAGGTTCGTTCGGTACTCAGCCTTTGCACCGGGGTTTTTGACGCCAAGGATTCGGCCCGACTGAAAGAACATCTGGCTGCCATAATGCGAACCACTAATGGCCTCAGGGATCTCGATGTGTATCTCTTGAACCGAGCAGAATACTATCGATTGGTTCCACCATCCGCCCACGCAGGATTGCAGATACTCTTTGATAGTTTTGCTCAAAAGAGAAAGGGGGAACAAAAAAAGGTCTCCAGCGCCATGCAAAGCAAAGGTTACCTGCGCAGTATGGAAAATTTAGAGAAAATATTCGCTGTCAGCGACAACATTAAGAGCGGTCCACAGGCAGAAGTTTCTTCTCTTACTTTTGCCCGCCGGCTTATCTTGAAAAGATACCGGAAAGTATGCAAGACTGGCCGTGATCTCGACGAAACGACTCCAGACCAAGTCATTCACCAGTTGCGTATTCACTGCAAAAAATTGCGCTATCTCATGGAATTTTTCGCACCGCTCTTTCCTTCGGGAGAGATTAAAAAACTCATACGTTCACTGAAACTGTTGCAGGATAACTTGGGAAATTTCAACGACTATTCGGTTCAACAGCAGTTTCTTGAGAAGATGCTGGCAAGTGATATTGCAAGTGGCACAAAAGCCATGGTGGTTGCCCATTCGATTGGCGCTTTAACGGCCATGCTGCATCAGTTGCAGGGCCATGAGCGCAAGCAGATCATTGAAAACCTTGCCGGTTTTGACAGCCTTGATATTCGAGATTCATTTAAAGAACTTTTTTTGACCGAGGAAGGAGCGGATGAAGATAATAGCCTGTTACAGTAACAAGGGCGGGGTAGGAAAAACGGCAACTTCCGTCAATCTGGCCTATATCAGCGCCATGAGTGGCTATCGGACCCTGTTGTGCGACCTTGATCCACAGGGTGCTTCTGGGTTCTATTTCCGCGTCAAGCCGTCAAAAAAATTACCTCATAACACGTTTTTTGATGATGTCGGCAAGCTTGTTTCAGCAATTCGGGCCAGTGATTACGAGAAGCTTGATTTGCTGCCAGCCAATCTGACTTACCGCGATTTTGATATTTTCCTGTCACGGATGAAAAACAAGCGGTCGCGGCTAAAGAAGGCATTGAAGGCGGTGGACAGTGACTACCAGGTTATTATTCTCGATTGTCCGCCGAACATCTCTCTGCTCTCGGAAAATGTCTTCAAGGCTGCCGATAAAATCGTTGTTCCGGTTATACCTAGCACCCTTTCGGTGCGCACTCTGGCGCAGTTGCACACATTTTTCAAGGACAACAACTACCAGGTTAAAAAAATTCTGCCATTTTTCTCAATGGTGCAGCAGAGCAAAAAACTCCATCGAGAAACGATGGTCGCCTTGCAAAAGGAATATAAAAGCTTACTAGAAGACTATATACCTTTTTCCACCGATGTCGAAAAAATGGGAGTTCATCGGGCACCGGTATTGACCTATGCAGGTAAGGATCAGGCGTCGATCGCCTATCGGACGATCTGGAGCGATATCGAGAAAAAGGCCAAAATCAAAAAATGATCTGGGCTTTCACATGTTTTTTAAGATTGCCGAAAATCTGGATAAGTCTAGAAAAAGCCAAGGAGAAGGTTGATGGGAAAGAAGAAGAAGAAAGAAAAAAAAGAGTGTTGTGAAAAATTTAAAAAAAAGAAGGGGAAGCGCTGCTCTGATTGTCCCAAGGCATAACGATTGGTGAAGATTGCAATTTTCTGAGGCGGACTGCGTGTACCGATCAGAGTCTCTTAATCGATATTTTTTAATTTTCCTTTCTGTACATGACTAGCCACAAAATACATTATGCCTGCGCCGATGAGACCAAGGAGGGGGCCAACCAACAACGAACCGATGAACCACTCCCAAAGGCGTTCATGAATCCCAAGCAGCCATGGCTGCCAGGAAAAGTCAACCAGCAGTTCACCATTCCGCAAATAATACCCCATCTGTATACATAATACCGGAACAACAGGAGGCATGCAGAACTGGCTTGCGGCTACCGCTGCGACCTTGTTCATGTGGAGCCTGTGGGCGACATAGATGATGGCAATGGTATGTATTGCCAAAAGAGGCAATGCTCCCATAAAAATACCGAGCCATACGGCCGTTGCCAGCCACAAAGGCGAGGTATGTTCTCTACAGATCTCCTTAAGCACCTTCAGAGGGTTTTTAGATATCGATTTGTAGACCTTTTCCGGGAAGGGTTCATCCTCTGTGAGCTTTTTGTGCGGCCAAGGTGACAATCGTCTTGCCACTAGTCGGCTGTGTAATAATGTCAGGCTCAGGGTTTTTCGAATTGTATTATAAAGGCTGATTTCACTTGCCGCAGGTGCGTTGCATCCTGTTACAGGAACTGAGCTAACCTGGATTCCCGACCAGGCGAGCTTTACTATTGTCTCAATTTCAAAACCATAATGGCTTCGGTTGAGGTTCTGGGCAAGCAGCTCCTTTACGGGATAGAGTCGAAAATTGCTTTCGGCGTCAGGTATTTCAAGTCCGCAAGCAAGTCGAACCCAGAAATTTGCAGATGATTTGATGAAATGGTTGGAATCCCGGATCCCTTGTCGTGCACCAATGATCATGCAAGGGTTTTCGGCGACCTGAGCTTTTGCCACCAGCAGATCGATATCAGTCGGGTTATGAAGACCATCACCATCGATTGAGACAATGGTGTCGTAGCCATGTTTTGCAGCTTCTGCAGCCCCTTGAAGCAGCGCTGCTCCCTTGCCTACGTGTTTCAGCAACCGCATGGTGCGGCATTGCAAATCGGCCACGGACTGGATGCAATGGTCGACACTGCCATCGTCAACTACAAGCAGATCATAGCCTGTGGCAATGGCTGATTGCGCAACAGAACGAAGTGTATTGCCGTCATTGAATACAGGCATAACAATGAGAATTTTAAGATTGCCGGTCATTGTCATTAAGTTTTATCAATCAATAGATCCCACAATGGGCCCATATGTCCCATTTTATGGAGGAGGGGGATCAAATGCTCGCTTTTTGCCACAGGGAAGATTCGATCTTTTCTCCCGTGAAATGCCGAAAGCAGCCGGCTTTCAATGAAATCCCTGTCCACCATTGGAGAATAGTAGAAAATTGGCATAACGAGATCTGTATCATCGGCGATCAATTGTTCCACAAAGGCACGTTTATGGACCTTAGTGCCGGGCAGTATACGAATGCCGATATAAGCGAAGACCACAGATCTACGTAGTTTCTTAAGATTTCTAATTCCTTGCAGAACAGTATCCCGGGTTTCACCGGGGCCACCAAACATGAGAAAATGGGCGCAGGCAAGAGATTCAGCAACAATTGCTTCATTGACTGCAAGTACCTCATCAAAAGTGAAACCTTTATTAAGCGCTGTCAGCGTGGTGTTGGTTGAGGCGTCTGTACCAAGCTCCATGGCAACCATTCCGCTTCTCTTCAGCAAACGAAGAGTATCTTTTGTGAGGTTTTGTGGGCGAAAGAATGCACACCAAGGGGTTGTGTTTTCTTTCCGGATAAGTTCTTCGGCAATCTGCAGATAGTGATCATGGGGATCATTGAACACAGCATCGGTAAAAAAAATATAACGGGCGCCGAATTCCCGGCAAAGACGTTCGATCTCACTCACAACCTCGGCTGTATCGCGGTACCGCAGTTTTTGCCCTTCTATGGTTGGGTATGAACAATAAGCACAGCCATAATTGCAGCCGCGCTTTGTTTGCACGTTCAGCATGCCACCGTGGGCAACATAATAGGGAGTTACTTCATGAGAGTAGGACGGCTGGCATTCTGGAAAGCTTGTAAGACTCTTGGAGAACAGCTTTTGTTCAGGGTGTTCCCCTGACATGATCCTGTCAATCAGCTGCGGAAACGCCTCTTCACCTTCTCCCACTATGCCGTAATCGCCTTTGCAATAGTCGAGAAGTTGCTCCGGCATGATGGAAAATCCGGGTCCACCGAGGACAATTGGTGCCTTGGTGTGTTGTCGTATGTGTTGAATTGCTTCAGTAATGTCAGTCAGCATCTCCTGGGGGGAGGCGCTGTCCACAGTATCTATGTTTCTAATGGAGATGCCGATAATATCATAGTGCGTATCCCCCAGCTTTTTCAGAAGAGCCGAATATCCTCCGGATGCAAGGATATCAACATGATCCGCCCTATGACCATAACCTTGCAGTGCACCCATGATATACGCTATACCGATCGGATACACCGGGTAAGGTGACACCATCCGGTTGGCAGAAACAAGGAGACAGCGAGCAGTCATTTTCTACCTTTTTTTATCAATTATTGTGAACCCCGGTAAACGGGATAAATACCTTCACGAAATTCGTTTATAAAAAACAACAAACGAATTTCCAGGGTACTAAAAATAATCAGTTAGGTCGGTAAATATCTGAGTGGAAAAGAGCAGTTTGCGAAACTTAACAAGATCCTCATGGAAGATTCGTGAATCGTCATACACTTGGAATTCTTTTGCCAGCAGAGCATGGATTTTACCGGTTGCATGGCCAAGTTTGTCGGCATTACGAAAAGACAGGGCCTGGAGGTCGGCTAAAGTTTCCAGAGTCAAGACATGTTTAGCATTGCTGACCAGGCGAAAAGCCTTTCTTGCCGCAACGGTACCCATACTGACGACATCCTGGTTTGAGGCATTACAGGAGATGGAATTGACACTCATCGGCGCTGCAAGTCCTCTGTTCTCGGCTGTCGAGGAGGTGGCCAGATACTGAGCACCCATAAAGCCCATAGTGAGGCCGATTTCGCCGGGGATGAGATGTTCTGGCAAGCCTTCATTGAGATTTTTATCGAGAAGTTTGTTCAGTCTTCTCTCGGAAAGATTGCAGAGTGTTGAAATAGCAATACAAAGGATGTCCATGGCAAAACTGATGCTTTGTCCGTGGAAATTGCCGCCGTGGATAATCTTATTTTTCTCAGGGATAATAATGGGATTATCGTTGGAAGAATTGGCTTCCGTTTCCACAGTGGTGATGACATAGTCTATGGTTTCACGGACGGGGGCAAGGATTTGCGGGGTGCAGCGGATAGAATAGACATCCTGGACATTGATATTTGTCTCAAAAACCGGCGTATCGCCATTATTCTGGCTTCTGATCTTGTCATGTAATTGATCCCGGTAAGTAATGTTGCCGGTACCTTGGTACAGTTTCTTGATGGTTTGGGCGACACGAATCTGGCCGGGATGCGGCTTTACTGTATGCAGATCAGCGTCAAAGGCATCATCAATCCCACCAAATATTTCGACTGCAAAGGCTGCGTTGACGCAGGCAATATTATATAATTTCTCAGCACCAAAAAGGACAAAGGCGGCGATGGCAGTCATTGCCGCCGTTCCGTTCATGAGGGCCAGACCTTCCTTGTAACTGAGAATAAGCGGAGTAAGACCGGTTTTTTCATAGGCTTCTTCGGCCTCCATGAGTTCTTTGCATAAAAAAACCTTTCCTCGGCCGATTATGGCAAGGGACATATGGGCGAGATGGATAAGGTCGCCCGAGGCGCCGACGCTGCCGCACTCCGGAATATACGGTGCCAATCCGGCGTTAATCAAATCACGCATAAGTAGCAGCAGTTCTATACGAACTCCGGAGTAGCCCTTTGCCAAGGTGTTGAGGCGAACGGCAAGTATCCCAAGCGCAATGCTTGGGAGAATTGGCTCTCCAAGTCCTGCCGCATGACTGATAATAAGGTTTTTTTGCAGCGTCTCAATATCGCGGTCATTGACAATTTTATTGCACATCGGACCATAGGAGGTGTTGACGCCGTAAATAATCTTTTTGTCCTGCAGAGCTTTTTCAAGAAAAGCTCTGGAGGCCTTGCATCGTTCTATGGACTCCTTGTCAAGAGCAACCTTTTTGTCGCCTATGCCGATTGCCACGATGTCTTTATATGAGAGGTCGTTTCCGCTAAGGGTGATAATTTGTGGAGTACTCATAGTATTTTAACGGTTCCCAAGCTTTGTTGATAAAATGAGCAAAAAACCAATTGAGCCCATTGTGGTGTATTTAAGAGGAGCGGACGAATAACGATTATAATTCCGGTCTCTTCTTCTTTATATACTCGGCAAGAGTTGCCAAGGACTGCAAAACGACTCTGCTGGTATCTTCGGAATTCATTCGCACGCCATATTTCTGCTGTATGGTAACAGCAATTTCCAGGGCATCGAGAGAATCGGTTCCGAGAGGAGAATCGGGGCCAATCAGAGGATCATTTACATGAATTTTGTCTAATTCGACATCCTGCAGGTTGCATGTTGTACAAATGAGTTCCAAGAGTTCTCTTTCAAAAGGTTCCATAGAAGTTTCAATAACATAATGATATTCTAACAACAGGTTTTTTAGAGACGAATTATTAGAATTGGTATTTAGTTTGCATTTCAACCAATCAATTACCCTGATTGATTCTTTATCGCTTTGCGCACGTCTCGCATGCGCAATCCGGTGACAGTTTCGTAAAGATGCCCATCATTGTTAAAAATAGTTACATCAAAATTCAGTTCATCACGGGTCAGCGAAGTCATGGTTACTTTTGTAAGGTACCTAAGACCGGGCTGGGTGGGGCGGAAAATTATCCGTCTGTCAAAACCCACCGGAAAGGGCGGAAAATCAACAAAATCTTGGCCCAAGACGCAGGCTGCGTGCATTGCCCCGTCGAGGGGAAAAGGCGACCCAATGGCAGCCTGGGCAGAATACACGAGCGGCAGTTCTGGGGCTTGTAACTTTCCCCAGGCCTGCCTGTCCGAGAGGTAAAGGGTTTCCTGCAGGGTCTGATAGAGTCTGCCAAAGGGGACCAGGTTGCGATAGAGTTGTTTTACGTCTATCTTCCGTGTGGTGCTGCCGGTCAGCGGTGTCGGGTCAATGTCGGCATGCGACTTTTCGTTCGTTCCTGCCAGGGGAAAAAATATTTCGCCATGCTCCTTGATTCTGGCCATTGTCCCCAATTGCATATGGCTGAGAAGTTTTGCCTGTATGCGCCCATCGGATGCTGGTGCACACTCTATGAGAGCTGCCACCGTTGCAACAGTAGCGGGAATCTCAAGAAATTTACCAAAGCGAACATTTTCCATGACCCTGATATCTATTTCAGGATGCACCGTAAGACACCTGGAAGCCAGCAAAAGCATGGTTTCAACCGCTGGGAGGACGATTTTCCCGCCGACAGAGTGATCTTGGAACCAGGGCTGAACGGTAATGGTGCAAGGGATACGCTTGTCGCTCATGAATGAGGAAACTCATTCCAGAGGTTGATAGTTTTTTCGTCAATTTCAACCGGGATGCTTTTACCGTTCACGGCGCAGTGCCTGGTGAAGCCGGTGCAGCAGATTTCTCCGCCGTCGGCCTTGGTTATCAGGTAATCAAATTGCAGTTTGACCAGCTCGATTTTGCCGGGTCGGGTATGGATGTACATCAAATCATCATAGAAAAGCGGTGAATAATAATTGAGTTCAGTCTTGATGATTGGATAGATGTAGCCGCTTTCCTCTATCATTTTATAGGGATAGGCCGCTTCCCGCATCAGCGACGCTCTGCCGAACTCAAAGTATTTCAGATAGTTGGCATGATAAACAACCTGGGAACGATCAGTATCGACGTACAGTGTACGCAGTTCGCAGCGATGCCAGACCTTGCCGCTGCCCGCGTCTCGGACATAGCAGGGTTTGTCGAGGATTTCCGGGATAAAGGGTCGTGGTCGCATTATATTCCTCGAAAAACAATACAGCAATTGGTCCCACCAAAACCGAAGGAGTTGGAAAGGACAAATTCGTGGGCATGCTTGCGGGCTGCATTCGGGACCACATCGAGGTCGGCGAATTCGGGGTCGGGGATATGGTTGACCGTCGGCAGCACTATTCCCTGTCGCATGGCTTCAATCGCCAGAGCAGCTTCTATGCCGGCGGAGGCACCAAGAGAGTGGCCGACCTGAGATTTGTTGGCCGACACAGGTATCTTTGACAAGTGATTGGCGAAAATCGACCGCAGGCAGAGTACTTCCGCACTGTCCCCTGTTGGGGTTGAGGTACCATGGGCATTGACGGCACCGATGTCGGCAGGAGTTATCTCCGCATCAGCTATGGCATCATGGATGGCACGAATAATGGTCGTCGAGTTCGGTCGAGTGAAATGGTGGGCATCCGAGTTCCAACCGATACCGGAAATTTCGGCCTTTGGGGTGAGACCAAGCGAGCGGACCGCATCATCGGCGGCGAGTACCAAAACCCCAGCACCTTCGGCAAGTACAAATCCCTTGCGGTCAAGGCTAAAGGGACGAGAGGCCTGGGTTGGATCTTCTGCAGCCCGGTCTTTTGGGCCAACTTTGATGGTTGCCAGCATGTTGGAAAAGCCTTGGATTATTTCCGGGACAAGACATGTCTCAACACCGCCGGCAAGGACAAAATCGCAATCCCCGTCACGAATCATTCGAGAGCCGATAGCAATGGCATGATTTCCTGAGGCGCAGGCACCCTGGGGTGAAAAGATAGGGCCGGTGAATCCCATGAGCATACCCGCTTTCCCGGCGGGCAGGTTGGCACAGACATTGGGCAAGAGATAGGGACTGACTTTTAAAGGGCCATTATTGACATAGTTGTCCATGGCGATCCGGTATGAATCGGTGCCGTTCAGGGCAGAGCCGATAAGGCAGCCGGTTCTCGGTCCGGTCTCTGCATTCATCTCAAGTCGTGCATGGAGTAGGGCCCTCCGGCAAACCTCCATAGTGAGAAACACATACGAGGCGTTCCAGAGAGAGGCCTCCTTGCGGTCAACATACGGAAATTGATTAGGATCCCAGTCGGGAATTTCACCAACCACATTGCTGCGGCTTGTCGATTGACAGCGGGTGAGCCTGCGAAAACCGGCCAGACCGTCTACCGCACCCTGCCATGTTGTGGCAAAGTCGTTGCCGAGAGCGGTGGCGGTGTCATAGCCGACAACAAAGACTCTTCTGTTTTTCGGTGCCTTCATAGTTGGAGTTTAAGCTGATTTTTTAAAAACGGCGCAGGCATTACAACCACCAAAGCCAAAGGAATTTTTCAGAAAAAATTCCTGATCAAGGGAACGTTTCCCCTCTATTACACAGTCGATATCGATTTCCGGATCAGGCGTGTAATTGATGGTGGGGGGCAGAACACTCTCCTCCTGACCCTGCAGGGCAAAGATGGTCTCAATAACACTGGATGCGCCCATGGCATGACCGATGAGGGATTTATTGGCGCTTACAGGCGGCAGCGTGTCGCCAAAAATTGCCTTTATAGCCTCATATTCAGTTTTGTCGCCAACCTTGGTGGATGCCGCATGGGCGTTGATTGCCGCTATGTCCCGGGGGCGAAGAGAGGCGTCGGTCAGGGCATTCTGCATACACTGTTTGATGGTTTCAAGATAGGGTGCGACAAAATGATGGGCGTCCGAGGTCATGCTCCAGCCGGCCAGTTCGGCGGAATAATGTAAGCCGTGGGTTTCGGCAAATTCTCGGGTGGTAAGGATCACCGCACCCGCACCTTCGGAGATGACAAAACCGCGCCTATCAAGAGAAAAAGGTCTGCTGGCCATCTCCGGCGGATCGTTTTCCCGGCCGTCTTTTGGAGAATACACTCCGTTCATGGTATAGAAACCAGCGACAATCGGTTCAACCAAGGCAAAATCAACGGCCCCGCAGATGGCAACATCAGCCCTATCCTGGGCGAGAAACATTGAGCCGATGAGCATCGAAGTGAGACCGGTGGCACAGGCGGTGATGGTTGAGGTGATCGGACCTCGGGCCCCGGTTTCAATGGCTATCTTGCCCCCGATCATATTAATACAGGAGTTGGGATTTGTGTAGGGGTGAGGAAGTTTGTTCTCGGCTTGCAACCTTCTGTCGGCTGAGAGGACAGCGTCAAGACCACCTATGGCCGAACTGTAGGTTACTGCTGTTCGGGCGGCAATCCCGGGTGTTATCTCCAGCCGGCTACGTTCAAGGGCCCTGGCAACCGTGAGCAGGGAATATTTGAAGACCGGCGAACTCCAGGCCGCCTGATGCCTTGCGGTGAGGAAAGGATATTTTTCATGGTCGATGTCCGGCACCTGTCCGGCAATGTGCACAGGAAAACCGACGGGGAGAGGGAAGCGGGTCAGCGGACCAATGCCGCTTTTGCCTTCGAGGGCTTTTTGCCACTGCTCTAGCAGATTACTTCCCAGGGGAGAAATGGCATCATAGCCAACTATGACCGCATCTTTTCCCCCCATGATTACCAGGGAATAAATTGATACAATTTGGCAAACATCTCGTAGACTTCGATCCAGTTCTGGAGGTCCTTGGTCGTTTTGATATGTGCCCGCTTGTTGACCATGACCCAACTCATATGGGCGGCACCATCCTTACAGGTGGAACAGTCGCGGGTTTCCGAGGTGCAGCAGCGGTGCATCGTTTGTAATTCTGACGACCAGCGTATGAAACTTATCAACCTTTTGGGCCGAGGATTCCTTTTGTCGAGGGGTTCCGTAACCGAGGGGCATTCCATCCAGCCAAAGGATCGATCAAGCATTTTTCCGGTGGTGATAACTTCGTGGTAGTACTTGGAGGAAATCACCGTTTCCGGGTAGGCATCGAGCATGCCGTCCATCTCCGCCCGCACCGCGATCAGTTCGTCCGGGTGCCATGAAAACCCGTCGACCTTTTCATCATTGGACAAAAGCTGCATGTGTACCTTGAGGCCTACATCTTTGATCTTGCGGATGATTTTGTCCGTTTTACCGAGCTGTTTCGGGGTAATGGTGTAGAGGTAGTAGGCGTGCGGGTCGCCTTCGTAGTTAGCACTGCTTATCTTGAAGGTGTCCTTGCCCCGGAGGATCGTTTCGTCTTCGGCATCACCCCATAAGGAAATGCCTACCATCATATCGGGAAAGCGATCCCGGGGAACTTTAATCAGGCCGTTGGTGGCACAGAAGGTCGGGAGCTTTTTGTAAAAGGCTTCTACCCGGTCAAGGCAGAGAGTCGGTTCGCCGCCGATGAGGATAGCCAAGTTGACTCCGCGGTCCATTTCCTTTTTGACAAACTCACGCCATTTGCCCATGTCGTTTTCCTCGGCTGCCACTTCATGTTCGCCGGAGGAAAAAAAGAAGCAACCTTTGCAGCGCAAATTGCAACGGTTGGTCACATCATATATTGAACTGCGGATATTGAGCCTTGAGATGTTCTTATATCGCTCGTACCAGTGTTCATCCAGGAGGGAACTGACAGTTTTCATAATTATGCTAGTTGGTTGGGGGTGGACTGATAAAGGTGTTGCAGAGGTTCAGCCCTTTATCGTATCCTCTGACCCAGACGGCAAGATAGGTATCTACATAGTCAAGCCAGGCAGAGAATGTCACTGGATCCGTGGCATGTCTGTACATTCTGGCAGTGACGACGGCACTGCCAGCGGCATAGTGTCGGCAGTCATGGCAATCGGTGTCTGGGACGCAACAGGCTGCATCGCGATCCCATTGAAGGTCGGTGCGATATTGCCTGAAAGATCTGCCAAGGCCGATGTCCGTTGACGGGTTCATACGTGGATAAGAACAGGAAAAAAGATCATGCAAGCCAAGTTCTTCGGTATGGGCAACGATGTTGTATGTTGAAAAGAGTACAGTTTTTGGATATTCCGAGAGCAGTTCGCTCATCATCCCACGGGTCTTTCTTAAGGTTTCCGGGGTATGGCGGAGATGGCCCTGGTAGCCGACCGGAGCCGAGAACATGTTGAAGGTAATGTGTTGACCATTATCGGCGAGGAGTCTGGTAACTTCCATCGCTTCATCGATGTTTCCGGGCGTGAAGGTGTAGACGAAAACCGCCCTCGGGTCATCTTTGTAATTTGCCATCTGCCGCGCAAGCATATTCGGGGCCCGGCGGATGGTTTGACTGGTTGTATCGTTGCCCCAGGCCGAGATGTGAATGCGGTAGTCTATTTCTCGCGGTATAGCTTTTAGACCGTTGGTGGCTATAGCTCCAAGCGGAATCACCTGGTAGCATATCGCACACAGGTGCGGAACCAGCGACGGTTCGGCACCTGCCAGGACCGCAAAGGTTATGCCGCGCTCTTTTTCCGATTGCAACAGCTGTAGCCAAGCATCTTCGTCGGTATTTTCGGGGGCGAACTGTTTCTCACCAGTGAAATAGTAACAACCTTCGCAGCGAATATTACAGCGGTTGCTCATGTCATAGGTTGATTCCCGCAGAAAAAAATAACGGCGAACCTTTTCCCAACGCTCTCTGATGAGCGGATCTGCAATGATATCAGAGAATTTGTATTGCTGCTGTTGGGCGGACATCTACTCTTTGTCGCCAAGTTTGTTGATGATGTACTGGGCGATGATGCGCACAGACGTCAGTTTGGGATAATCATCCTCGTCAATCCTGATGCCGTATTCATCCCGGAGAACCAAGGCAACGGTCGCCAAGTCCATGGAGTCGACTCCCACCTCATCAATCAAGTCAAGGTCTGGGTTAAAGGTTTCAGGGGTGACATCTTCAAGCTTGAGTTCATTGATGATGATTTCTGAGATTCGAGTGATGGTCTGGTTGATATCGTTACTCATGAATTTATAGTTATTTGTTTTGAGTGAAAAACATTTTGCCGGAACAAACATCTTCGTTCCCGCTGGTAATCCTGAATGTATAGTGATTCTCCGTATTGCTGCGTGTGACTTGAATATCGAGTTGTTCGCCGGGTCGAACTATTTTTCTGAATTTAACCCTGCTTAAGCCAGTCAAGCAAACGTTGTCTGCTCCTAGTTTTGTAATAACATCAACAACCATTTTCAACTGAGCAATCCCAGGTAGAATCGGATTGTTTGGAAAGTGACCGGAAAACCAGGGAGAATTGTTTTCAGTTATTACTGACGTGGTGTTCTCGGGTACTTCCATCTTTTATTCATTCAACAGGTGTGCCGGTGCCGGTATTCCCGCCATGTCGGCAGGGGAACAAACGTATACCACTTGGGCTGGAAATACACAACAGGGAAGCAGCCCCAGAAAGCACCTTTTCCTGTTAAAACGCAGTCAGGAATAGTGGGCTACGTTTGCCGGTAAAAAATATTTTTACAGACTTATTTCCTATAATTAGCTTCAGGAGTTGCAATGTATTGACATGAAAAGGTTTTTCTCAATACAAGCCTCGCAATTTTAACATCTTCCAAATTTTTTACAAGTATATTTTCTTATTAGCAATGATCGATAGAATTGCGCCAGCAAGTGGGGTCAGAGGCGAGATAATCTCCAGTGAGTTGGTACGCTGCTCCACGACAGCCGTAGCACTCGGCCGCTTTTTCACAACTGCTGCACTGCCCCTTAATCGTCGCCCGGTAATTTTTGAGATTGTTGATTATCTCACTGTTTTTCAGAATATGAGCAAGCTTTTTGTTGCAAACATTCCCAAGGGTAATAGTAACCCCGACACAGGGCATGACCTCACCGGTTGCCGTCACTAAACAGGAGACCTGATGACGCATACACTTGTTGCCAACCAGCGGTGGCTGAGGATCCCAGTTGCGGCCAAACATTTCCTGGTCGATTTTTGAGAGTTTTTCGAACAGCTCTTTCAAGTTTTGAGGGTTGACGCCAAGCCAAGTGTTGGCAAGGGCGTTTGCCTGGGGTGTGATAACTTCAAAAAACGGTTCGATATTTTCTTCCCGCAACCACTGCCACAGCGCCGGTAATTCTTTTATGTTTTGTTGACAGATCACTGTGCTTATTGCCAGAAACAGTTCTTTCGATGGATAGCCGGCCTCTCTGAGGGTTATCAGTGCTTTGTTAATTATTTGGTATGCGCCATTTTTTCCAGCCAGAACATCCTGGGTGATCTCGTCTCTCGAATTCATTTTTAAGGCAATGCGCACCTTTTGCTCGGCCAGAACGGATGCGACTTCCCTATTAATTCCGGAACCATTGGTAAACATTTCTATTTTAAGCTTTTCTTTGCCAAGAAACCTGAGCATTTCGACAAGATGTGGATATATTGACGGTTCTCCCCCTAAGATGATGATTTTTCTTGCCCCCAGTTCTTTAGCCTGCAGAATGACGTCCTTTATTTCATCCCTGGAAAGTTCATTGCCGCACTCCACCTTTTCATCAACATAGCAGTACGAACAACGAAAATTGCAGATCCGGCTAAATTCTATCTCCATCGAAAGCAGTCTGTCCGCTGCAACAGCTTCACGGATTTCCTGTTCTGTATATTCAAGATTATATATCTGCATTCCTATGAATACTCCCTAAGAGTTTCGATTCAATCCTCTCTTGTCCTGTGGTTTAATTCTTTAAGGTATTTCTATATCTGATTGTCAGTGAATGCTTGACGCACCTGCTGCTCAAGTTCAGTCGTTGAGGGAGGAGCGTTTTGATAGTCCGGTTCGATATGATCAAGTATTTTAATGTGCATGGTATTGGGTATTCTGGAATTAAAAAGAAACTTGCCGGGAGTGAAGAGTTTGTCGGTATTGCGGAGTTGCAGGACATAAAGAGGTGACTTGCACATACGGGCAATTTTCATCGCCCCCTGGTTCAGGTTGCCGATTTTTCCGTCTCTGCTTCTGGTTCCTTCCGGGAAGATGAAAAGATTGCCTCCTGCTCCTAGGTACGACCCCATCGTTTCCATCTGTTCTATCATCAGGCGGGAAAATCGCCCTTCACTTGAGGCGGGGAGATATCCCGATTTTTTTAACATCCAGCCAAAGATCGGTGTGCCGAAGAAACGAGGTTTGACAATTGTTTTTTGTCGCGGGAACAGGGCAATCAATAACAAAGGATCAAGATATGATAGGTGGTTGCAGACCACTACCGAAGATTGTATGGCGGCTATCCTGTCATCGATTTCGATTTTTTGACGAGGGGCAATGGTGCGGACAACGCGAAAAAATACCCTAAAAAAATAAAAGTTCAAACGTTGAAATTGAACTTCCGGATTTTTCACAAACAGAGCGGCAGCAAGATATGCCCAGGAAAAGAAAAACAAAAAACCAAAGATGAACCAGGTCCAGCAGATAAGCGTTACTGCACTGTCAAGAACTTTATCGGTGAAACGTTGAGGAGGGATGTGATCGGAAGCTTGTCTCTCTGTAACCATCTTTCTACGTATAATGTTTGCAATGAATTAATGCACTTCATTGGCACTTTTTACCAGCAGACAGGTATTAACGCCACCAAAGGCAAAATTCTGAATGGCAGCTATTTTAGTGTTGGATTCGGTAATTTCACGGGTGTGGCGCAACATGTTGCAGCGTTCATCAACATTTTCCAGGTTGAGAGTCGGGGCGATAAACCCCTGTTCCATCATGTAAGTGGTTAAAATCAGCTCGATTACTCCACATGTTCCCATGGTATGGCCCATGTAGCTTTTCAGGCCGGTAACAAGCGGTCTATCGCCATAAACGGCGGCAATAGCCTGAGCTTCGATCACATCGCCCATTTTTGTTGCAGTGGCGTGGGCACTGATAAAGTCGACATCATATGGGGTGATTTCAGCATCTTTCAGGGCGAGCCGTAAGGTTGCGGTAATCCCATCGAGGTTTGGCAGGATGAGGTCGCCGCCGTTGTTGTTGCAGGCAAAACCAATGATTTCCCCAAGAATTTCAGCCCCTCGTTTTTTGGCGGACTCATATTCTTCGAGAAGTATCGCTCCTCCGCCTTCCCCAACAACCAAGCCGTCACGATTGGTATCAAAGGGACGGGGGGTACAGTGTGGTGCAGCGTTATAATTAACGGAACAGGCAAGGAGGTTGTCGAAGACCGCAACGGTGGTGGTGTCGTACTCATCGGCTCCACCGCAGATCATCGCATCCTGCATACCGTATTTGACCATTTCATAGCCATAGCCAATGGATTGACTGCTGGTAGTGCAGGCTGTCGAAGACGCAATGACTCGTCCGGTTATGCCAAACATCCTGGTAATGTTCACTGCTGTGGTATGCACCATAGAGCGGAGATAATCAACGGCTCCGATGGAAGAAAATTTTGAATCGATGTCGTTAAAAAAAGTTTTATAAATCTCCCGCTGGACGGTTGGACTCCCATGTGTTGAGCCGAAGGCGACACCAAGACGTCCGGAGGTGATAAAGTCCTGGCTGAGTCCGGATCTTTCCAATACATCTTTGGCAACCTTACAGGCATAATAGGCCACAGGTCCCATGGTTTTGGTAAAATGTCGTTTGAAGCCGTAATCAATGGGGTAATCAACGGTTCCGAAGACTCTTGAGTGAATATGTCGAGTCAGCAAGCCGTCATCCCGCAGCGGCTTAACTCCAGATCGGCCCTGCCTCAGATTTTCGATGATCGTGTCTTTGTCGTAACCGATAGGAGTAATGGCGGAACAGGCAGTGATGACAACGCGTCGTTTCATGGTCGATGGGCACCTATTTGCTTCGAGAGTGTTTTATATCTTCAATATAGGCGACTATGTCGTTGATTGTCCTAATGCCCATGGCTTTTTCCTTTTCCTCACGGGTGAGGGAGAAGTCCAGGATGGTCAGTTCAATTTTTCCGAGAAGCTCAATGGCATCAATACTGTCAAAACCGTGGTCGTCCCGGAGGTTGTCGTCCAGGCCAGGCTTTTCAAATTCAAAGTCTTCGGTGAGAATCGCCAGTATTTTATCTTGAATGTCGTCTCTTGTCATATTTTATTTAAAAATCAGTTAGATAGTTATTTTTTGTTTGACCGACCGGGCGGTAAGTTGAGTCGGATACTACACAGTTTTTTGCAATTGCAAAAGGAATTATTGAACTGCCGGGTAGGCCTACCTGCAATTAGTTTTAGGTAAAGCTGTTCATTGGATAAAGCGATCAAAGTGATACCATTCGAATGGGTGTTGGCGGAGGGCCTTTTCTAAAAGATCGGCATATTGCTGGGCGGCGGAGGCGATGGCTCCCTGTCTGTCCGCCCGGCATTTGGATTGAATAAACAATGGACCGGAAAGGGGTACCTGATATTTATTTTTACCAATACGGAATGCGAAAAAGACGAAAATCGGAGCGCCGGATAGCAAGGCAAAAATAAAAGGGGCTTCAGGGAGATAGGCATCGTGGCCAAGGAAGGTTACGCGCACTTGACGTTGATCATTTCGCCAGACGATATCCCCGGCCATGGACACTAAGCCTCCCGATCGCAAAACGCGAAGTGCGGCGACCGCTGAAAATGGTGAATTGTCCGCGTGGTCTACACCAATAATGGCTACTCCTGATCGGCGCAGATCATCTTTTTGCAGGCGTTCGACTCCTTCTTTTTCCTTCACGCCCATATAAAGAAGAAGCTGGAGATCTTCTCTTTGCATTTTAAGGAGCGTTGCCGCCATTTCCCAGTTACCTAAATGGGACATAAGAAGAATACAGCCTTGATGGCCAATCATTTCCTCCAGTTTTTCCAAACCCTCAGAGATAAAGGTCGCCGGTGTAGCATGACCGGCAAGGAATCTGTCGAGATGGATGGTGGTAAAATTCTGGTATTGGTTAAAAGTGCACCACAGGTGATAGAGTCTGCCCTTCTCTGGATAGAGGGCGGCATAGAAACGACGACTTTCCGAAACTCGCCGAGAAAATATAAAAAAGACGGTCGCAATAAGCCGGGAGACGAGGGTAAACAACCAGGGGCCACACAGGTTCGCGCCGCGGACAAGGAGCTTGTACCAGAAGCCGTTCATGATCGAAACAGGGAAAAGATTCTGGCCCAGATGAGTCTGCCGAACGTGTTAGAATTGCGAAGGAAGTCACAGCATGGCCGAAAATGGCTGATTCGCTCGCCTCTTTCTTGATAGACTACCTGGATCGGTGCTTCCTTCGTTTTAATTCCCTGTTGATGCGCTTTTACCAATATTTCAACCTCAAACTGGTATCTTCTGGCCTTTGTCTCAAGATGGAGGGCTTCCGGAATTGGGTAGAGTCTGAAGCCGGACTGGGAGTCTTCTACCCAGGGGCCACCGGCAACCCATACCCAGAAGTTGGAAAATTTACGACCAAATCTGCTGGTCCACGGTACGTTTCTATCAGAGTTCATGCCCTGGCGGTTACCGATGACAATGCAACGCTCGCCTTCATTTACCACCTGCAGCAAGGCGTTGGTATCCAGAGGATTGTGCTGGCCGTCCCCGTCAAGGGTGATTGCCCAATTACATGTATGTTCCAGGGCAGCGGCAAAACCTGTGAGAATCGCCGCACCTTTGCCGAGGTTCACGGCATGGCGAAGGAAGTTGATTCCCTCAATTTTACTAAGAGTTTTGACTGTACCATCGGTTGAGCCGTCATCCACTACAAAAATCGGGAAACCAAGTTGTTGAGCGTGGTGAATAACATCGGCAATTTGCAAGTTATGGTTGTAAACAGGGATAATGATGGCCGGTCGCATGTGCATCGGTAAAGGTTGGTGACCTGAGTTTCGGGGCGAGACTTTCATTTTGTCTGTTAGTCTGTTGCCGGTCTAGATGGAGAGGCGAAGGCTATCGACCAGGTTCCAGGTCCCATATGTACACCGGACGTCAGTGACAGAGGGGTAAGGAGAATTTCCGCGGCCGACCAATGGTCTCTGATTTGCGGCTGAACAGTCTTTGTCACCCACTCTTCATTATCGGAATATTGGAGCAATATAGTTGGAGCGGCAGATGGATCACACTGCACCGCAAGTTTTTCAAGAGCGAAGGCGACCTGTCCTTTGGTGCTATGGGCAATCCCAACCTTCTTTACCCCGTCTATGGTTGGACTGATAACCGGTTTCATGTGCAACAGGTCGCCAAAAAAGCCACTTGCCCTCGAAACCCGGCCACCGGCAACCAGATATTTCAGTTCATTAATAAAGACATATTCAACACATTCGGCTACAAGCTTTTCAGCAAAAGCAATAATCTCAGCAGCAGAGTCGCAATCATTTACGTACCTGGAGGTGAGAAGAGCGATGAGAGCAAGTCTCCCGGATGCCGCCCCGGTATTTATAACCGTTAAAAGTTTGCCAAGGGCATTGTCTTTTTTCCACGCCATGACCGCATCATAATTGCCGGTAAAGGCTGCACCGACACACAGATACAGGGATGGCCCGTACTGCCGGCATATACTTTGATAGTGCTGATGCCGCTCAAAGGTCGAGGCCTGGGCTGTTGTTATTTTTTTGCCCTTGAGCATCAGTGAGTAGATTTGTTCCGAGTTGTACAGGCTTTCAGGTCTGGAATCGTTGCCAACTATGATGTAGCTATCAAGGAGAGTTATGCCGAGGCGCTGAGCCATTTCCCTGGTCATTGAGCCGGCTGCATCCGTTACGATGTGGAGAATTGGTTTTTTTTCTGATTCGGTGGGGGAGTTAACACTTCTCTGATCTATAGCTGTATCCGTCCACTGGACAATATCACCAAAGGAGTCAAGGCGTCCCCGCAGCTGGTCAGGATCCGGAGTGTGGATATGAATCTTGAGAAATGATTCATCTTGGACGACCACGAGGCTTTCTCCGAGTTCGGCAAGGTTACTTCTGACTGTTGCCTGACCTTCCTCCGACTCTCCGTCGAGTGTCTGCTTTGCATCCAGTTGAATGATGACATCGACACAGTAGCTGTTACTGATCTCCTGTCGAAAGGCACTGCTGATTGCAAGCTTGCCGGTAAAAATATCCATGATGGATTCGGTTGTGTCTTCCTGTTGGGTGATGTGTCGAAAAAATCCATCAAAAAAAACGTACATGGCCAGGGCTCCTGAATCGACGACATCAGCTTTTTTTAGATCTGGCAGGAGTTGGGTGGTTTCAAAAACGGACGTTTGCAGGGCAAGACGAAGGGGTTGGTAAATGGTTTTCAGATCTGCATGTGTCGCAAGAATGGCGGCAAGACTGTCAAAAACCGAAAGCATTGTACCGGCACAGGGGCTGGCGATGGCCAGCCATGCTTTTTTTCTGCCAAGAGCCGCTTTTTCGGCAAGGTCGGTGAAACTTTCTGCTTGATAAAATTCCCGGAAAAAAGCCGCAGCAATATTTCCAGAGTTGCCGGTTGCGCATCGAGCTATACGATTGCCGGTGGTTTCAACATCCTCATCCGGATTACGAAGCGGCGCCAGGCTGATACGCAGATTCGTTCCCGTGTCCCCGTCGGCCACCGGAAAAACATTGATTCGATCGAGAAGATCGGCCCATGCAGCAAGGCAAGCATAGCCGGCGGAAAAACTTTTACCAAGAGCGCTCATTTCTCGAGAAGCCGGGCAATGGCAATCCAGTCGTATTTGCCGTTATCTGATACCGGGATCCTATCGACTTTTTTGAGGCGACGTGGCAGGGCGTATGGCTCAAGGGAGTTGCTCAGCTGTGTTTTAATTGCTTTGGTATTGGCGGTATCTCCCTGAATGAGTGCGCCAATGCAGTGTTCTCGCCCACCTGCTTCGGGGAGGGCCGTGACCACACAATCGGTAACCCCAGGTTGTTGTTTGATAAGAAGGCCGATCTCTTGAAGATCGACCCGCTTTCCACCAACCTTGGTGACAGTATCGGTACGACCTTTAAGAGCGAATTGATTTGTGCCTCTGGCTTCCACTCGATCACTGGTGGTAAAAAAACCGACATCATCAACAGGCAGATCAGGAGAGATATAGGGGGAGTGAACGGCAAGACGTGAGTCGTTGATCTTCCAGGAAATTGTTGGAAATGGGGTAAAAAACTCTTCTCCCAGCGATCTGTTTCTCGTGGCAATGCCCCCAGTTTCAGTGGAACCATAAACTTCAACAATGCCATGCGAATTTTGTCGACAAAACATTTGATTGTCTTCTTGGTCAAGCATTCCGGCTGAAGAAAAGGCCAGACGTAGCGACATTTTTCTGTCGCGTAATACTCGGTAATGTATAGGGACGCTGGCCAGAATAGTAACATCCTGCTTCTTGGCGATACCACAAATTTCGTTGGGAAAAGATGGTGTAATGCTTATCACGGTCGCCGAAGAGACAAGCGGGAGGATAACGGAAAACAGCAGGCCATAGATATGGTAGGGCGGGATAGTCGCCAAAATGCAGTCATCTTCGCTCACGGCAAAACGCTGTGCCAGGAAAAAACCTTCGCCGAAAATATTTTCTCCAGTTTTTGACCAAACTTGTGGTGTGCCGGTGGAGCCCCCTGTAAAGATTTTTACCAGTTCTGATTGTGGGTCGATTTGAGTGGAGGTGGGCAGCGCAGCAGCTCCGACAGGAGTTGGGGAAAGCACTTTTACCCCTTCCGGGAATTCTTTGCTTGTATCGGCAATGGCAGTTGTAAAGCCGGTGGCTTTGTGCAGTTGGGCAAGGGCATTGATGGAAAAAGCATAGGGGAGAAGGAGAGTAGGGCCACCGGCCAGGGAGGCTAGGAGTGAGGCAGCCATAGTCGCCTTGTCTTCAGCAGCGTAACAGACAACAGCTCCCTGCGGTCTCAGTCCGGCGAGGGCAACACGCAGCCTGGCCGCCATTCTATAAACCTCACCAAAGGTGGCACCGCCGCGAACGAATTCCTTGTCCGGGTATTTGGGCCCCTGCAGCAAATCCTGTATGGCATTGCCAACGTTATTATTCAGAAAATGTGCTGTCATTTTCCCTGGTTATGGTTCTGCCGAAAGATTGTCCGGCAAGGCTTCTGTCTCGTGGCCTGAAGGTGTTGTCCGCCATTTCTCTTTTCACAACTTGCTTAAAGAGCTTGGCCATTTTTATCCGCTGCGGTTCATCATGATAAAAAGTGTTCCAGGCGTAATCAAGCAGTTCCTGGAGTTTTTCGGGGCTCATATGCTTTGGTTGAAACACAACCTGATCTGCTGAAAAATTATTCCAGTCTTGCGAAAGAATGCGGTTTTGCCGGCTCAGTTCCTCATACGCTTTGGTGTGAGGAAAAGGCGTCAGGACCGTAAATTCGGCAAGATCGAGTTCAATCTCAAGCAGGAAATCAATAAAACGCTTGATGAAATCTTCGGTATGGGTGTCAAGACCCAATAAAATTGTGCCTTCCACCATGATCCCATGGTCATGATAGCGTTTTATCCGTTCTTTGATGTAATCGGAGGTGTCAAACACCGCTTGGTAGACATACCAGGCCCCGGCCTGGGCGGCCAGGTCGAGTACCTCTGGCTTGTCTTCAATGGGATGTGAGCACCAGTTTTTTTTCAAGGGAATCATCTCCCGAAACAGCTCCATTTCCCATTTGGTGTCCTGGGCCAGGGAATTATCGACAATGAACAACCGGTTATTATCAATTCCGGCTATCTCGGCTACGGCCTTATCAATGGGGCGTGGCCGAAAGGCTCTTCCCCCCAGATAGGAAACGGCACAGGGGTAGCAATTAAAACGGCAACCGCGAGAAGCATGCACCAGATCAACCATCTGCACGCCTTTATGGTTGTAGAGCTTGCGGTTGAGAATATCCCTTCGCGCCGGACCAACCAGGGCAATGTCGGGTCTTTGATCGATAAAATTGTAATAAGGTTGGAGTGTGTTTTGTCTGAAGTCTTGAAGCACCTGCTCCATCCGGCCTTCGGCTTCCCCGAGAAAAACAGAGTCGGCGTGTTCCAAGGTTTCTTCGGCATGGAGCATGGTGGCAATACCGCCAAAGATCACCTTAACGCCTCTTTTACGATAGGTATCAGCTATTTCCCAGCCTCTTTTGACCTGGATGGTAAGCATCATAGAGATACCGACAAAATCTACAGCCTCTTCAAAATCAATGTCCTGCAGATTCTCATCGACAAAATTGATGTCGACATAGTCGGGGAGGGTGGCGGCAAAGACGACCGGACCATGCGGTGGCAGATGGAACTCTGTTTGCCTGTCGAGTTTTGCCCATTTTGGATAGATGAGTTTGAATTTCATAATAAATTGAATAATATAACTAAAACATCCCGCCATTAACGGAAATTACCTGGCCGGTGACATAGGAAGCAGCGTCTGAGCAAAGAAATCCAACTACCTTGGCAACTTCATCCGGCCTGCCGATGCGAGCCATGGGAATCAGGGTTTTGATGTGATCTTTTGGGGCTTCTCTAATCATATCTGTTTCAATCAGGCCGGGCGCCACGACATTCATGCGGATACCGAGGCGAGCGACTTCGGAAGCGACCGATCGACTGGCAGCGTTCAATCCGGCCTTGGCCGCGGAGTAGTTGGCCTGTCCTCGATTGGCCATAAGAGAGCTAGCGGAAGAAATTGAGACAATGGCTCCTTTTCTCCTGCGCACCATTTTTTCAATGACCGGTCGAGTCATGTTGTAAAAACCGCTCAATGTGGTATCGATGACTGATTGCCAATTTTCAGGAGGCATCATCATGAACAGGCCGTCGGCGATAATGCCTGCATTATTGATAAGGACATCGATCCTGCCGAACCGTTCAGCAATATCTTCAACTACTTTTTCCGTTGCCTGGCCATTCCTGACATCGAACTGATAGATTTCACCTTGGCCGCCGAGACCCTCAATCGTTGCCAGAGTCTCTTGCGCCCCGTTTTCATCCTTCATGTAGTTGACTACGGCATAGTATCCATGCTGTGCCAATTCGATGCAGATTGCCCTGCCGATGCCCTTGCTGCCGCCGGTAATAATGGCAATTTTCTGGTCATGTATTTCGGTCATTTTCATTACGCCTGGAAGAGCTGGAGAGTCATGCTGCCGATGAGTGTATTGTCCACGTGCTGCAGGCAGGATACTTCGCGAAGATTGGAAAAATTGTAGATGTTTTCGGCCAGGGACAGGACCGCGGTACCAAAGGGCAGGAAATCGATGAAGAATTCAGCCTTTTTAATGCCCACCAGCCAACCCATTTTTTCTGAATCCAGTCCTTTGGTCTGTATTCTATCCCAACCGTTGCACACCCCTGCAGTCTGTGCTGCAAGTTCAACTAAAATCAATGATGACACGCCGGTTTTATCGGCCATTGGCCAAAACGTGTCAACACGGCAGATTGTCACGGCATGCCTTTGGTCAACCTCAAGAACCTCGTTGACGAGCATCATATTGTCTCGATGCGGCAGGAGGTCTTCCAGAGAGATTTTGGAAAGAGGTATTTTAGTCATGGCAAGCCCCGATAACGGGACTCCTTTCATTGGCCCCTTGGGATAAGTACCTTCACTAACTTCTTTGTTAAAAACAAAAAAAGAATTTCCTATGGAATAATTATCGACACTGATACCTTATTATTTGTGAAATCGCCACCAAATTAGATGACAAATTCCTGTTCGTTCTATAAGATGGCAACGTACAAATTGAATGATGCCGTTTAAAAATAGTTAAGCCGTCGTTCAAAATTAAATCATACAATTCAATATTCTCCACGGCATAAGGGGCCGTAAAGAAGTTGATGAAAAGTATGAGTTATTTCTTAACGGTCCCTAAGTTAATACGCCATGTAATCAAAAATTATGCAACAACTTATACAAGAGCTAAAAGTCAAACTTATAGAAATTCTCAATTTGCAGGATATAACTCCCGAACAATTTGACGAAAATGCCCAACTGGTCGGTGGCGAGATGGGCATAGACTCCATTGATGTTCTGGAAATGGTGGTCATGGTTGAAAAAGATTACGGAATTATCATCAATAACCAGGAGGTTGGTGAGAAGGTCTTTACCTCACTTGCCAGTCTTGCCCTATATATTAAAGAGAACTCCTCCAAGGCATCTTCTTGACGAGAGCACCAATCTATATTGGTGGGGCAGGGATCATCAGTGCGCTGGGCTCTGGTCTTCCGGTCACAGAAAAGGCTTTACGTGATAACTGCTCGGCAATCAGACCGCTGACCCTTTTTTCTCTTTTGCAGGGGGCGCCTCTGCCTGTTGGTCAGGTTGATGGTTTGAACTCAACGTCGTCTTATCCAAGGACCCACAGGCTGGCCGGAGTTGCCGCAGGACAAGCCATGGCCGGATGCAGTCGCCCGCCTGATGCGGTAATTATTGGCACCACGACCGGTGGAATTGAAACCACCGAGAAGTTGCTGAGAAGCAAAGAGAAAAAAAAGGAGCTGTATCGACATCACGGTTTAAGCACTGTTGCTGAGTATGTTGCCGGAGAACTGGGGTGTACCGGACCGGCTCTTACTGTCTCGACAGCCTGCTCTTCAGGGGTGGTGGCTATTGCCGCAGGTCTTTCGATGCTTCGAAGTGGTAAGGTCAGAACTGTTCTCGTCGGTGGAGTAGACTCTCTTTGTCGTCTGACCTATTTTGGATTTCATTCTTTGCAGCTTGTTGATGGTAACGGCTGTAAACCTCTTGATGAAAATCGCCAGGGCATGGCCGTCGCCGAAGGGGCGGGGATGCTCCTTTTGACGACAATAAAACCGGAAGAACCGCAAGCCGAACTCCTCGGCGTTGGACTTTCCTGTGACGCCTACCACGCCGCCGCTCCCCACCCTGAAGGTCAAGGCGCTTTTATGGCAATGCAGAGTGCTCTGGCTGATGCCGGCCTTCATCCAGGAGATATCAGCTATATCAACCTGCACGGCACCGGAACCCCGGACAATGATCTGGCCGAAGCAAAAGCTGTACGTAGGCTTTTTGTCGTGCCTCCACCACTTTCATCGATTAAGGGCGCATCTGGTCACAGCCTGGCAGCGGCCGGCGGCGTTGAGGCGGTTGTGTCGGTAATTGCCGTATCGAAAGATTTGATGCCTGCCAATACCGGCTTACAAAAGGTGGATCCCACACTCGGGTTGACACCGTTGATACGTCCGAAAGAAGGTCCTGTTAAGGCTGTTCTTTCCAACAGTTTCGGCTTTGGCGGCAATAATGGTTCACTTGTGATCGGGGCTGGCGGTGTATTTGTTCGCCCACACTCTCCACAGCCTTGCGGAGTCTTAGCTATTCATGGCTATGCCTGCTTGAGCGGAGCAGGAAACACCGCTGCCACCATGGATCGGATCAGCCGTGGTGCATCTGTCGCCGGAATTGCCGGATTTCCGCAAATTTCCGAAAATCTGCCGGCGTCGCTTATACGTCGACTCAAGCGTTTGCCGCGCATGACCCTGTCGCTTGCCGTAATGGCCCATACTAACTCAGGGTTTGATGAGCAAAAGCCTGGATCTGTTTTTATGGGAACCGGCTGGGGTGCCCTTTCGGAAACCCATGATTTTCTGGAGCGGCTCAATTCCTCCGGGGAACAGTTCCCAAGCCCAACTGATTTTGTCGGATCGGTGCATAATGGGCCGGCAAGCCAGGTGGCAATCATGTTTGGCGCAACCGGACCAAACATTACAGCCAGTGGCGGTGATTATTCCTTTGAGCAGGCCTTGCTTGCAGCAGACCTCATGATTTCAGACGCAGTGATTCCGGCACTGATCCTCGGCGCCGACGAGGGTCATGAGATCTTCTCGCCGCTTCTTGAT
>JAHJLI010000313.1 GCA_018821785.1 Pseudomonadota bacterium | reverse complement strand
CACCTCAGAAGCCCCGCCACTTTCACGGATCTCTCAGGTCGACTGCGCTGATATTGCCGAACCTCTGCCGACGGGACCATTTTCCATCCTCCCGAGTGTAGCCGGAGGCTCAGCCAACACCGCAATCCCACCGGATGTGGCCCTCTGCGACGACTGTCTGCGAGAATTGCTTGATCCGGGCGACCGGCGCTTTCATTATCCGTTCATCAACTGCACCAACTGTGGCCCGCGCTTCACAATTGTCGAGAAGATTCCCTATGATAGGCCCAAGACCTCAATGCGGGTCTTTACCCTTTGCCCGATCTGCGAAAGTGAGTATTACAACCCCGGCGACAGAAGGTTTCATGCACAACCCAATGCCTGTCCGACCTGTGGGCCATCCATCACGCTCCATTCGCACACCGGAGATCACATTGTCTCCTCCAATCCTCTGGCCGAAACTGCAAACCTGCTGCATGATGGTCGGATCGTCGCTATCAGGGGCATGGGCGGTTTCCATCTCGCCGCAAACGGCTGTTCAACGCAAGCGGTTGCTCTTCTTCGCCAAAGGAAAGGCCGACCCGACAAACCCCTGGCGATCATGGTTCGCGATCTGGCGGCGGTGCATATGTTCTGCTTTTGTGGTGCCCAAGAGGAGGCCTTGCTTAACTCGCCTGCTCATCCCATCGTCCTTCTGCAGAAACGGGCACACGAAAGCCTTGCTCAGAACCTCGCCCCGGCCATCGATGAAATTGGTGTCATGCTGCCCTATACCCCGCTGCATCACCTCCTTTTCCAGATGGCTGACTGCCCGGAAGCGCTGGTCATGACATCGGGCAACGTAAGCGGTTCCCCTATCTGCACCGCCAATGACGATGCTCTAGAGCGACTTGCTTTAATCGCCGACTTCTTCCTCCTTCACAACCGGGAAATTGTTACCCGGGTCGATGATTCGGTCATGAAGGTTGTCGGCGATCTTCCCCTGGTGCTGCGCCGAGCTCGGGGCTTTGTCCCCTCGCCAATCCACATCAGCATACAGCTGCCAAAAATCCTCGGCTGCGGCGCCGGACTGAAAAACACCTTTTGCCTTGCAAGAGATACCAGCGTCTTTCCGAGCCAACACATCGGCGACCTTGACAATCTTGCTTCCTACGACTTTTTTGTTGAATCCGTCGACCACATGTGCCAGGTTCTGCAACTCGAACCAGAGGCAATCGCCTGCGATTTGCACCCCGACTACATGAGTAGCCGCTATGCTGCGGGGCGTGATCTGCCGCTCTATCGAGTCCAGCATCACCATGCCCATGCCGTAGCTGTAATGGCGGAGCATGGTCTGTCGGGACCGGTTCTTGCCGTGGTGCTTGACGGCACAGGTCTAGGCGATGACGGAACGATCTGGGGTGGCGAGATTCTTCTCACTGAACTCACCTCCTACCGCCGTCTTGGCCATCTCAGTCATCTCCATCTTCCAGGTGGAGATGCGGCAGCCACAGAGCCTTGGCGCATGGCCATTGCAGCCTTGTATCAGACCTTCGGCGCAGATTCAGTCTTTGACCGAATCCCACCGTCGTTGTCACAACTCGACAGCAGTTCGGTTGCCACCATCCTCTCCATGCTGGTTAACGGCTTTAATTGCCCGCTCACCTCCAGCTGCGGCAGACTGTTTGACGCTGTGTCCGCCCTGCTCGGTATCCGCCAGAGAATCAGCTACGAAGGTCAGGCGGCTATGGAACTGGAGGCGCTTGCAAGAAAGGGTCGTGTGCTGTCTTGGCGGGAAGATATTTTGCCCAATTCGCACAGTGACTTATCAACTTTTCTCACCGAAACAGAAGGAAAATGGGAGATTAGTTGCCCAGAATTTGTTAAACTGATACTTAATGGAATCTCCAGAGGCGAAACGCCAGCCAGCCTCGCTTGGCGCTTTCATAGTGTGCTTATCGGGAGCATAACAATGCTCCTTGATATGCTTTCTCAGCAGACCGGCATCAGGCAAATTGTTCTTTCCGGCGGATGCATGCAGAACAGAATACTGCTTGAAGGTCTTCTCCATTCTCTTGAATTCATTCAACTTCAGGTTTTTACAGGAAACATGCTGCCGGTCAATGACGGAGCAGTTTCTATTGGTCAGACAATTATAGGAGGTCTGCGACATGTGTCTCGCAATTCCCATGAGGGTAACCAGCGTAGAGGGTGATCCCAATGATTTCACAACAAATCAAATAGCAACGGTCGATGCCGACGGAATAGGCCGGCAGATTCGACTCGACATCGTCGACCACTGGCCCGCAGTTGGCGACTACGTGATCATTCACGCAGGTTTTGCCATCCATTCATTGGTTGAGGAAGAGGCTTTGAAAAACATTGCTTTGCTCCGTGAACTCGCTGAAAACACACCAGACGAACTGCTGTCCTGACAAAGGCTCACCATGAAATATCTCGATGAATACCGCGACAGCGCGTTAGCCAAGCCGCTCGTCGAAGAACTGCGAAGGGCAGTGACCAAGCCATTGCGAGTTATGGAAATATGCGGTTCGCACACCATGGCCATTTTCCGTAACGGCATACGATCTATTCTCCCGGACGGCATGGAACTGGTCTCCGGTCCCGGCTGTCCGGTCTGTGTAACCTCCGCCTCCCATATGGACGCTTTCATCGGCATGGCCGACCGGCCTGGGGTGAGGGTAGCTATTTTTGGTGATCTTTTCCGGGTCCCAGGAAGCCATGGCTCACTCTCCGAGGCCAGTTCCCGAGGCGCGAAGGTCGAAATCGTTTATTCGCCGATGGATGCCCTTGATCTCGCCGTCAACAATCCCGATGAGCTGGTGGTCTTTCTCGGTGTCGGTTTTGAAACCACTACTCCTGGAATTGCCGCGACAATCCTTGCCGCAAAAAATAAAAATATTAAGAATTTCGTTGTTTTTTCAACCCATAAGACCATACCTGCACCGATGGAGGCCCTGCTCAGCGATCCGGCTCTACAGATCGATGGTCTGCTTTGTCCCGGCCACGTTTCCTCGATCATCGGCGCCGGGGCCTGGGAACCACTGGCGCAAAAATACCATCTTGCCTGTGTTGTCGGTGGGTTTGAAACCGCAGATCTGTTGAAAAGCCTTATCCTCCTCGCCAGACAAATAGGCAATAACGATATCAAGGTTGAAAACGTCTATCCCCGAGCCGTCTCCTGGGAAGGCAACCTGCGTGCCGCGAAAATGGTCGCCGAAATCTTTGAACCCGCCGACATGGATTGGCGCGGCCTTGGCCGCATACCTCTTAGCGGTCTGAAAATTCGTGAGAAGTACGCAGATTTTGATGCCGAGATTCGACTTGATATCACTCTGCCCGAAGCGCAGGAACCCAAAGGATGTCTGTGCGGCAACATTCTCAAGGGCATGAACACCCCACGAGAATGCCCCCTCTTCAGCAGTCGCTGCACCCCGTCCAACCCGATCGGCCCCTGCATGGTGTCAAGTGAAGGCACTTGCGCTGCTTACCACAAATACGGGCAGGATGAATAGCTGGCGCCGAAAAATCATGCTTTGTCAGTACGTTCTTCCAGCCTCCTAGAAGACCTTGTTTTTTCAGGCATGTTGAAGAACGAAATTTCAAAGGAACAAAAAGATTAAAAAATTGAGGATACCATAGGAATGTCCGGACAAAAAATCTTACTCGATCACGGCAGTGGAGGTCTCGCAAGTCAGCAATTGATAAGCGACCTGTTCCTCAAGTATCTCGACAACCGTACCTTGCACAGCCTTGAAGATAGCGCTATCCTCGACAATAAACCAGGCCGCCTGGCTTTTACTACCGACAGCTACGTAGTTGATCCCATTTTTTTCCCAGGTGGAGATATAGGCAAACTGGCAGTACATGGCACCATCAATGACCTGGCAATGCGCGGCGCCGTTCCGTATTGTCTGAGCCTCGGCCTCATTCTTGAGGAGGGCTTTGCCATGGAAGACCTTGAGCGGATCATTATCTCCATCAGTGAAGCCTGCACTAAGGCCGGTGTTCCGGTGGTTACCGGTGACACCAAGGTCGTCCCCAAGGGAAAAGGTGATAAGATTTTCATCAACACCTCGGGCATCGGTTTCGTCCCGGAACACGTTGACATTTCCTCAAAAAATGCCAAAGAAGGTGACGTTGTCATTGTCTCGGGAACGATCGGCGATCACGGCATCACCATCATGACACGGCGTGCAGGTATCGCTGTGCAGGGTGATCTGCACAGCGATACCATGCCGCTCCATACCCTGGTGGCAAGGCTCCTCCTGGAACTACCTGGAGATATTCACACCCTCCGCGACCCTACCCGCGGCGGCGTCGCCACCACCCTCAACGAAATTGCCGAAAGCAGCGGATTATCAATAGAGCTTCGCGACGAGGCTCTGCCGATTAGGCTGCAGGTGAGGGCCGCATGCGAACTTTTAGGACTCGAACCCCTCTACCTTGCCAATGAGGGCAAATGCCTGGTGATCGTCAGCGGCGATAAGGCAGAAAAGGCTCTTGCCGTCATGCAGGCGACGGCCGAAGGCCGGGAAGCGGCAATTATCGGCAAACTTACGGCCGGAAAAGCGGGGAGAGTTGTTATCAATACCCCCATTGGCGGCGCCAGGGTTGTCACGCCCTTGCATGGCCACCCCCTACCACGTATCTGTTAACGGACCATACAAGGATTATTATGACCAATCTTCAAAAGAAAATCGGCATTGCCGGGGTCGGTAACTATATTGTGGGCGATGAAGGTTTCGGGGTGCATGTCGTGCATTACCTGCAAGAGCACTATCATTTCCCCGAACAGGTGGAAATCCAAGATGTCGGGACCGCCGGCATCTATATGGCGCCCTTTCTTGAGGAATGTGATCCGATCTTTGTAATCGACGTAGTCGATATTGCAGGTGAGCCTGGCTCCTTCCACTATTATGATTTAAAAGATGTCAAGGCCGGCAATTTTCAGATGCGCATGTCGCCACATCAACTCGGTTTTCTCGAAATTCTTGAAGTCACGAAACTCCGCGATCGCGCCCCCGAACATGTCGAATTCTACACGGTTATCCCAAAAGATCTGGGCGATTCCGTTGAACTCTCCGAGGTGGTCGCCGGACGCAAGGTGGAAGTCGCGGAAATGATCCTGGCCCGTCTGGCCCAACTCGGCGTTCAGGTTGTTCGAAAAACTTCGCCAGGTGCTCTCTGATCATGCATGAAATTTCACTCGTCCAGGGTCTTGTTCAACAATTAAAAGAGCTTGCCGCCGAAAACCAAGCTACAAAAATCATCAGCGTGACCATGGAAATCGGACCCCTGTGTGGAGTCGTTGTCGATTCTTTCCGATTTGGTTTTGATATTATCTCCTCAGAAGAAGAGTTGATTCGTGGTGCTGAACTGATTGTCAACATCCCCACGGTTCGTTATACCTGTTCCGGTTGCGGCGATGTTCTTGTCATTGCCGGCCCAAGGCCCGACAGTTGCCCAGCCTGTCAGGACCCCACTCTTTTCCCGGAAGGTGGCGACGATCTCATTCTCCTTCAGGTGGAAATGGAATAAAACAAAGAGAATCCCCTCAAAGGTGTGTATGTCGTTATAACAGCGCCATTACCGCTCCCATATCAAAAAGATGAGGTTACAATATGTGTGATACCTGCGGCTGCCCCAGCCCTTCCGACCACAGCCATGAACATGATCACGATCATAATCACGACCATGATCACCCACACAAGAGTGGACATAGCCATACCAAGACAGTGGATGTTCATGCCAGCCTTTTTGCCGCCAATGACGCCCTGGCCAAGGCCAACCGCGAGCATTTCAACGAGGTCGGAGCGGTGGCCCTCAACCTGATCAGCAGTCCCGGTTCAGGAAAGACCACTTTACTTGAGCAGACCATTGATGCCCTGAAGGGCGAGATCAGAATCGGCGTCATAGAAGGTGACATCGAAACTGAACGCGATGCCCTGCGCATCAGGGCCAAAGGAGTACCGGTAATTCAGCTCACCACCGGCGGAGCCTGCCATCTTGACGCGGCCATGACCCATAAAGGTTTTCATCGACTGCAAAAAGAACCTGGTGGACAAAACATCGATCTTCTCTTCATCGAAAACGTCGGCAATCTCGTTTGCCCCTCGACCTTTGACCTGGGCGAACATGAGCGGGTGGTGTTGGTATCGGTTCCGGAAGGCCCGGACAAGCCGGCGAAGTACCCAAAGGCCTTCACCAGCTCACACACCTTTCTGGTTACCAAGACTGATCTTCTACCTTACTTTGACTTCCCCGTCCCGGAAGCTGTCGGCGACGCCCTGCATCTCAACCCGAAGCTCCGAACGATGAGCCTCTCATCGAAAACAGGCGACGGCATGGAGACCTGGCTTAATTATCTGCGGGAATTGGTCGCGAACAAAAAGGCAGGGAAACTGAAGTAACCACTGCCTGTCGACATGCCATTGTCGCTTTTCGAGTAAGTCGGTGATCGATCATCTTGACCGATCACCGACAGCTGGATATTAAAAGATATTGATCAAGGGCGGGGGATATTCCTTTGCAAGGGTCTATCTGCTGTTTTTCTCGGCAGCGGCCTGCACCGCAGTAATCGCCACGGTATTAACTATATCCGGCACCAGACAACCGCGGCTCAGATCATTCACTGGTTTTCTAAGGCCCTGGAGAATCGGACCTACAACAACGGCCCCGGCTGATCTTTGTACCGCTTTATAGGTATTATTGCCGGTGTTCAAATCAGGGAAAATGAACACCGTCGCCCTGCCTGCGACCTTGCTCTCCGGCATCTTGGTTTTAGCAACTTCCATATCCACCGCCGCATCGTACTGAATTGGTCCCTCGATTTCCAGGCCCGGATACAATGTCTCCGCCCTTTTACGGGCTATTGCGGTTGCCCTTCGAACCTTTTCGACCTGTTCTCCCTTGCCAGATTTTCCGGAGGAATAGGATAACATGGCAACGAGAGGCTGAATGCCGAACAATGCCGCCGTATTTGCAGAACTGATGGCGATCTCAGCCAATTCCTCAGCGGTGGGGTCGGGATTGACAGCACAGTCGCCATAGGCAAGCACCCGATCAGCCAGACACATGAGCATAACACTGGAGACGATTGAGCCTTCCGGCTTGGTCTTGATAAACTGGAAGGCAGGGCGGATGGTATCGGCAGTGGTATGCATCGCTCCTGAAACCATGCCGTCAGCATGACCTTTATAGATCATCATGGTGCCGTAAAAGTTCAGATCGGCCATGATATCCCTGGCACCATCCTGGGTCATCCCCTTGCCTTTTCTCAGTTGGTAATAGGTTTCGGCATATTCATCAAAGTTGGGTGAGGTTCTCGGATCGATGATTGTCGCTTTCTCCAGATGCGCGCCGAGTTTACTGATACGGTCATGAATTCTATCTTCACGACCAAGCAGAGTAATATCGACAATCTCACGGCGCAGCAGGATCTCCGCCGCCTGAAGGATACGATCGGTCTCGCCTTCCGGAAGAACGATATGTTGCTTGTTTTCCTTGGCACGCTGCAGCAGCCGTGATTCGAACATTTTGGGGGTAACAATGGTGGTTTTGGTTTTGATGATCTTATCACTCAGCTCATCCATATTGATAAACTTTTCAAAAACCGCCAGTGCCTGGTTGATTTTCTTGGTGTTGTCCGGAGTGATAAAAGCATGGATATTATCTACCCGGATTGCCGCCTGAAAGGTATTTTCGTTTACTGCAATTATCGGCACAGTATCCGGGAAACCCTCCATGACCCTCTGAATTGGCGCCTCTGGAACCAGACCGCCGGTGAGCATAAGGCCGGAGATTTTTGGCATGGTCTTCGACTGCACAGCCGCAAGACAAGCAAGAATGACGTCGGAACGATCCCCGGGGGTAATAACCAGGGCCCCATATTCAATTCTGGCAAGCAGGTTGCGCAGCTGCATTGCGGCAATGGTAAAACTGCGCACATGGCGCGTGAGATTTTTTCCGCCATAAAGGATTTCGGCGTTGAGAAGCCTGGCAATCTCCCCAACGGAAGGGCAGCCGAGGTTTTCGTTATTGGGAATAATGTAGACCAGTTGTCTGGTTGATATCTGTTCCGAGTGAAGGCGTTCCTTAACTTCCGCAACTGAAAGCGGATCTACGCGATTGACTATAGTCGCAATCAGATCGCAGCCACGCTCATCCAGAGATTCATGGTACACCTTGATGGATCGAATGAGTTCATCAACCGGCTTCATCTTAGCCCCGGCCACGAGGACAACCGGACAGCCGAGATTATTGCTTATATCCACATTGATATCAAAATCAAAGGATGCGGCAGCTCCGCCCATCTCAATCCCTTCACAGAGAACAAAATCAGCCTTTTCCGCCAACGCATTATATTTATTTAGTATTCCTTCATGCAACTCGGCATTTTTACCCATCGCAATAAGCTGACTTGCCTCTGCTACGGTAAAGGCATACATTTCCTCATAGCTTGTACAAAGGTGGTATTGGCTCCTGATAAGATTAATGGTGTTATCTCGCTCGCCCGCTCTATGATCGGCATCAACCAGAGGGCGAAAAAAGAGGACCTTTTTAACGTTGCGAGTTAAAAGCTCCATCAAACCAAGAACGACAGCCGATTTCCCACTGCGCGGCTCAGTACCGGCAACATACAAATTTTTTGACATGATTTTCTCTAGAAAATGAATGATAAGGGGAGGATTGGATAGAAAGCGAGGCTGATATTGCAAAACAATTCAAATCCAACAACTCCGTAACCGGGATAAAACATGGGCGCGGCAAAAAACATTTCTATGCCTTGACCTATGAAGTGTCTCCGCAATATAGATAAGATGGTTTGGCAATCTTAACAAGGGTTGAAAAGCCGATTATTTAAGCAGCTTTCCAGGGCCAAAAGGTTTTTCGATTTGGGTGAACGTAAATCTGGCGAGAAACACATAATAGCAAAAATTGGGAAAACCTTTTGACTCTGTTGTCACGAATAACTTCACTGTTGTAAATGTTTCAAAAAATCCACCGCAGGAGTATTGTCGCTTCATCTCCGGCGATTACATTATAGATAATTCTCAAATGCCAACTCATGTCGTGGGCGATGATTGACTTTCTTTATTATAAACAAGACATAACTTCCAGCACAAATTGCCGATGTGCCAAATGCATTATATCATTTTACAAAAGATATGATGACACGCAAAGCTACAAACGCTGACTGCCACGCCATAGCTGAACTGACCGCACAGCTTGGCTATTTGGCCGATGTTTCTGAAATTCGAGAGCGACTTGCGAAAATTCTCCCAAGAGACGATTATGCCGTGTATGTCGCTGAAGACGACGCCGGCGCAATTGTCGGTTGGATCCAGACACGCATCTCACACCTCCTTGGATCGGGGTTAATGATTGAGATTGTTGGACTTATTGTTGCAGAAAATGCTCGTCGCCGAGGTGTCGGCCACATCCTTGTCCAATGCGCTGAAAAATGGGCCCTAGAACACGGTGCGAATGAAATCATAGTCCGCAGTAATACCAAGCGTATCGCAAGCCATTTATTCTATCCTTCGCTGGGCTTTCAACCAGCCAAGAGCCAACAGGTATATCGGAAAAAAATTGTCTTGCGGACTAATCAGTGATTTTGGACGATGCTGAAGGTAGTGTGCCCATCAATTTAGGAGTGCGCGAGTGGTTGCTGTTCGACAGCTGCCAAACAGAGTTTAAAAAATGAAAACCAAAATAAAAAAGCCAAAATAATTTATTCAATTATCTTGGCTTGATATGATGTGGTCGGGAAGAGAGGATTTGAACCTCCGACCCCAGCGTCCCGAACGTGGATGGTTCAAAAAGGATTCATTGGCTTTGCGGTCTGTTTTCCCTGGGGTGCGCGCACCCCAAATTATTCCCGCAACCCCACCGCCTTTTTTTTCAAATCACTCGATACATGCTGGTATATCCCCATCGTCATGTCGGGCGATGAGTGGCCAACAATTTCACTCACCGATTTAAGATCCGCCCCCGCCTCCAGTAGATCGGTTATAAATGCGTGCCTGATATCATACATCCGAAGCCGCCTGGTGACTCTCGCCCTGGTTTTCGCCATCCTCCAGGCGGTTTTCAAACTCGCAACCGGTCCACCATGATAATGCACCAGGTGCCGCGTCACGCCCTTTTTGTCCTCCTCGTACCATGCCGCAAGGTGCGCCGCAAAAACACTGTTGATCGGCACCATGCGCGACGCCAACCCGCCCTTGTCAGCCGAGGTCACCATAATCGTCTGGCCGATCATGTCGACATCGTCCCAGGTCAGCCGCAACAGCTCCTCAAGCCCGGGACGTAAACCGGTATGCCAGGAAATGAGCATCGCCCTTTTCATATGCGGTACCGCACAGGTCAAAATCGCCTCAAATTCCGCTTTACTCGGCGGCCGGATCCGCGCATCGTCGCGTCTGGGCATCTCATACCCAGCCATCGGATTACTGGTAATCAACCGCCTACTAGCCGCCCATTTCAACACCGCCCGAATATCCGACAGTTCTCGGTGTACCGTGGTCTTTTTTACCACCGCCGCCCGCGTGGCCACGTAGTCATCCAGGCACGTGGTACTGATCTGGTGCGCCATCAAATCACCAAGCGCCGGCAGAATGACTCCCTGCATTTTAATAATGAGATTTTCCAGACTGCTTTTTGCTATGATGTTTTCCCGAGCCTTGATGTAGGCATTGACCAACTCGACAAACTGCGGGCTTTTTTGTACCCGTTTACTGCTACCGGCCCCTAGGCCAAGGCTGGCGTTAAATTCCATCGCCGCCTTTTCCCCGGCCTCGCCCCTGCCGAAATATTTCTTGTTGGCATTTGGCCGCGCAGGATCTTTCCCCTTCAGGTGCTGCACCAGCCATCGGCCATCCGCCATTTTATAGACGCTCATTTTTATCCTATGCAGTGTTCTTTTACCGCCGAAATGGTGTCTGACTCTATTTTATGCCTTTATTTTCAAATAGTTAACGATAACGCGATAGTTACCGAATTATTCGGTATATTGATTTTTTGTGCTATATTTCAATACTTGCCCATGAATAGCAGAATAAACATACTATTTCAGATGGAACTTGAAGGCACCCCTTCCACTACTTTCACCGGAACCAATGGACTAATTGTCCCTATATTTGTTTTATTCTTATCAAAGATGTTCAAATTCACCTGAATACTTCCAGGAGATTCAAAAGAATAATTTTGAAATCGTGGGACAAATCCTAGACGATTGCCAACTACAAGGTGTTCCTTTTTTAGGTCAATACTGGCAATAACAAGTGATTTTTCAGCATATTGGAAAACAACTTCCAAAGCGGAGGCACCTGAATCAACGTCTGATTTTTCGATCAAACACCGCAGAAATATAGAAAAACTCATCACCTTCGGCCACAATGCCGGTCCTTTAGGATCTCTGAGAAATACTATTGTATCCTCATAAATACCCATCAGTGAGATTTTATGGTTCAATTCATGACGTATATCATCACACACAATAAAATCTGTAATTATCATTTTCTAGAACCAACAAGAGATTCACGGGTCGTATTTGGCTCAATCTTGAATACGGCATTTTGATTTGTAATATTCACTTGAGTCGGAAAATAGAAAAGATTGTTCGTTGCTGGAATCGAATCTTCAGTAATCCCCATTGGATCAGTAAATCTTATAGCTCCCAGGGCAGCTTTTGCGCAAATTTTTTGCGAATTCTGAAACTCATACCTATGCTCTGCTACTTCGATCAACCACGGAAACAACCGAAGAAAACGCAACAGAGTGAGCCCAGCTGCCGATGGCTTGCCTGTACTTTTCCACTTAGCTAGAGTTCTTTGAGGAAGATCCAAAGCTCTTTCCATCGAAGCGTAATTTAAACCATGTTTGGAAAAATCATTTAATATTGAGATAGCTGATTTTTCTTTTAGTAATTCATATTTTTCTTCTATAGCTTTGTCATTTATATCGAGAAAATCTCCTGCCATTCCACAGGTATTGCAGATATTTTCTACGAGTTCCACCTCATCAGACCCTGAGAAAGGTTCGGATATGTTTTTCAATCTGATTTGTGTATTAATGTCCACAGAATTACATAATGGGCAATGTATATCGTTACTCATGATCTTCCTCCGAACTCAATATTCCCAATTCCCGTAGCTTACTGGCAAGAGATAGGTGTGCGTCATCTGGTGGATGAAAAGACTTTATGAACCAGTTCCCCTGTGTCTCATTTTTCACAATACCGATATACCCAGGCAGAGCATTGGTGTGAAATTTAAAAGCAAACACGTATAAAGGTTTGATGTTAGTGAAGTTGTTTCTCCAAGGGCTTTTGTTAACAAAAGTGAGTCGTTCCAGACCGTTGTTGGTTATGAATTCAAGCAAAAGCTTCTTGGTTGTAATCTTGTAATATTTTTCAGCATCATCAATAACTCCTGGCAGAGGAAATATTTTGCCTGGAGTTGTTTGGCAAGCGTTTTTGAAATCTGAAAATATTACATCGCTCTCAGCAGACATCCCTTAATCTCTTTTATGCTTTAAGTGACTTATTGTCAAGTTTCTTGCGACCATATGCCTAAATATTGCGGATCTGACGAAGTCAGCACCGCGGTTCTCGGCGACGCAGTCGCCGAGAACCGCGGTCAAGCAGCAGGGTCAGGTCTCAACATTTGACAAAAAGAAGTCTAAAGTTGAGACCCCAGTAATTATACTATCCAAAAAACTATTATAAAAGAAACGAACGAATTGTGTTTTTCTTGTCTCATTTGAATCATCAAAAAATTAATAGTGTTTAAAACAAAAAAGGGGCACTCCCCTCTTTTTCTGTTCATCCAGGCTCAAGACCAAGGAAACAATCGGGAAGGCCTTAAACGATATCAATGGTTATCTCAATCGGGAAATGATCGCTATACCCCTTCTTTGTATTCATATCAAACGCTTTTGGCCTTTTCTTGGCCCCAGAAGCCATTTCTAGCGGGGTGAATATTCTTACAGAGTCTGGCCTTGCTTTGAGGCCTGACTTACCATAATACAGACCTCGCGACACCATAAACTGGTCGAAAACGTTCATCGTGTTAGCCGATTCGCCACTGAAGAAAATGGTTCCCCGATCCGGCTGACCGAGAAACGGCCACGAAAAGTTGAATAGCACCGGCTGGCGCTTTAAGTAAGTTTTAATCAAAGGAGTCTCACGGTTCGGTGCAGCCTTGACCTCCTCTTCAACCTTGTCGAGATCCTTTGACGCTAGAAGATAGTCGGTGATGCTACGGCTGAATGGATCGTCGTTGAAATCACCCATCAAGAGTATGTTGCGATTCCATCGAGCATTCAACTTTGCGAGCTCCTCGGCGGTGTCAGAAATCTGGGCGTAGGCCTGCCGATCCACCTTCAGCACTTCGTCAACAAGTTGGCCGCAACGCTCGCCCACGGCGATCCGGTACGGCTCCGATTGGAACTGTCCCTGACTGCGGGACGGCCAATGGTTCACAAACACATTTAGTTCCGCTTCATTGGCCTTGAGGGTAAGCCGCACTTGAAAAATGTCCCGCGTCGGAAATCGAAAGTGGACCAAATGGCCCTGCATTTCATCGGCGACAAGGTCGTTGAACACATTCGCCGAGTAGATGAGCGAACAGTCTATGCCACGGATGTCCGGCGACTCTACATGAGCCAAGCGATAGTCATTGCGACCGATTGCGTCCATTAATCGATCCACTACTCCCTTGTTTTCAACTTCGCACAAGCCTATAAGGTCGGGACCTGCACCGCCATGCATTTGTTTGATGATCTTGGCGAGATTAGCTACTTTGATGTCGAACACCTCTTCCGTCCATCCCTCGTCTGGCGTGAATTCAAGATCGGCAGCGATGGGTGACGCAGTGGTGTCGAATAGGTTCTGGACATTCCAAAAAGCAACTTTGATTTCAGCCATGTTTTCTCCTCCTTATCTCCTGCTTGAATCCAGCGATGATCATCTATTTATTCAGTACATTATTTTGACATAAAACTATATCCGTCCCCTTATCCTGTTGAGGCTTTCGCGGACAGTCCCGCATACCCCTCATGCTTTAGGGTAACAAACGAATTGTAAAACACAATAATACTGAATTTGTTTTTTCTTCAGCTTTGGGGAAGACTGGAAGGCACTTCCGACGATTCCAGTTGTTTTTTCAACAAAACGTGTCGTGTGCTGGCAGCTTTTCGAACAGCCTCAACACGGTCCTTGGCTACGACCGTGTCTAGAACTTCTAAGGCATCCAGCTTCTCAACTGCTGCAAGACGAACTTTCCAGTGACGTTCCGCTACGGCAATGCTTCCCAGCAAAGGTTGAACATTCAGTTTTTGAACGGCAACCAATCGAATACCGCTGTTTTTGGCTTCACAGGCGATCTTCGCAATCATCTCTTGGTCAGTTATTTGCGCGACAGCATCTTTACGAACCTGAAGGCTATCAGCTTCATTGAGAGCAATGTTTCTCAAATCTTCCTGACTGGCCTGGGTGGTGAAGCCTGAATTGAGAGAAAGGGCTTTCAAATCCTGCGCCGCATCAGAATCATTTGCTTTTGATACTTCGATATCCATTCGAGCACATTCTTCTTTTGATGGATCAACTGAGCTTGCATCGATTCCTGGAGGTATTGAATCGGTTGGCACCTTCCCCTTGGTAACATAATCAAACACATCATTAACTACTTCCGACAGCATGGCCTTAAATACCTTCACGAAATTCGTTCCTAAAAAACAAGAAACGAATTTCTAATGTACTAATGTATTGATCACAGGTTTATCCGATGCATTATCAGTGCTGATCTATTTTTTGGCGTTCCATTCGAGGTTGCCAAAATCAACGGAAAGTATTCCGCCACTTCCCGTAATATCCACAATTAAGTGGATCATCCCAGCAACTTTAGTTAAAGAAAGGAATTTTCCACTGCATGTTGTCTTTCGTTGTGAAAATTTGAAATTTTCACTAATTACGGGAAAGGGTCCATTAAAGTAGTAGGACATCCCGGTTATAGACCTATTTCTTGTGACTGTTGCACCTTGTTCCTTCCGCACCGTATTTATATCGATTTTATCAAAGGAGACGATAACTGTTTTGATAGATTTATTATCGGAAGATAGCTCTACTTTGATTTTCCCAACATCAAAATTGGCAGTGCCTATTGCTACTCCTTTTTCCAAAACCGTCGTTGAAGTGGCATTGTTTTGAATGGATCCAGAAAGAGAAGATGTTCCACTTTCAATAGCAGTTGCTTCTGTACCAATATGTAAAACAATAACTAAAGCGATAAGACCAATATAAACTGATTTTGCCTTTTCTATTTTCTTCCACATTGTTATTCCCTTCGATAATTTCATCATCCAATCTCCATTTTTGATTTTATTTCAGGACCTGCAAGGTAATTTACCCAGTAAAGCCCAACGTGAAGTTGAGGGGCGCCGCGCTTTTGCGGTGTCCCTCTCGAACGCCGGGTTAGCCAGCATCGTTATCATTGCTGGGACTCCAAGAATGTGCGGTCAACGCGGTTCAGAAATTCGGTGGAACTGAACTCGGTGCTATTCGCCAGCACTACTGTTGCAATGCCCCTTGTTGGATAGATACGCATCTCGCAATGAAAGCCTCCTCCTCCACCCTCCTTGAAGAAATAGGCTACGCCGTGTGTTTCGCCAACGTGCCACCCTAGCGTCATGGGGATGGATCGGCCTGCGCCATCTGTCTGCCGAGTCTCCAACAGGCGTTTGGTCTCCAGCCCGAACAGAACCGACTCGGTTCGCAACTGGTCTTGCAGAAATCGGCTAAAGCCACGTGCCGTGCCGATCAGCCCACCAAAAGCTGGCCCATTGAGGTAATGGCTTTTCAGCCGTAGCCAGTTTTCTTCGTAGTTGCCCAGAAACTTGCTGTCGATAATGAATCCTTTCACCAAATTCATCAATGAGTATTTCGCAAGATAACCTTGGGCGTGGCGGGACTCGTCGAGGATGACAAAATCCATCTCTTGCGCCGAGAGCCGCAACGGCTGGAGGATATTCCCCCGGATATGGGTTGTATATGATTGGCCAGATACCTGCTCGACTACCTTGCCGAGAAGCCAGTATCCGATATTGGAGTAGGCAAACTTGCGGCCCGGCTCAAACGCAAGATCAGGGTTATCCCTCAGAACCGTAGCAAGTGCCTCAGCTTCATTAAAACTCGAATCCTCTGCTGCCAAATGCACCCACCGAAGGGGAATCGGATTTGGAACGCCGGACGTGTGGTTGAGCAGCTGACGCAGGGTGATACCGTGACCGTGGTACGCGGCATTCGGGAGATAGCTGTCAATCACGTCGTCTAGGCACAGCTTCCTTTGCTCTGCCAATTGCAGAATCGCGACAGCGGTAAAGGTCTTGGTCATCGAGTACGCCATCAGAGTAGTGTCGAGTGTCATCGCTTTCTGCTCTTGGATGTCAGCCCAGCCACCGGCATACTCTAAGAGTACCCGGTCAGCAGTTACGGCGATGTATTGCAGACCGGGGACCTCCGACCGAACGTACTGATTCAGGTCGCTTGTCGTGTAGTCCTTTGCAAGAACGTTGTCAATCATCGTTGCTCCCTGCAACATTGCAATGAACGGGATCAGCAGCAGCTTTGGAATTCGCATGGTCGTCGAGCTTGCGGGCTAACATGAAAATCACCGGCTTGACCGGTGCATTTTCTGGTTGGAATTAAGTTTCATTTCTCTTGATTTGTTGAATTCCTGCCCTCAATCTTTTTCCTTGTCTTTACCTTTCTCCAATTTTTTGATCACCCGATCAAAGTCACTCTCAAATAGGCGGTCCTGAACGATGCGATATTTTTCAAATTCACTCTCGGCATGCTTCCTGGCCAGCTTTGCAGTTGCCTTACCGGAATCCCGAAGAATCTCACGGTCATCGAATTCCAGAAACATATCCAACCGCTTGGCCCAGTCTTCCATGGTCATCGGGATTTTCCGTTTGGCTCGTTCTTCAGCCAAATCTAGATAGGCGTTGACAATTCGTCCCAGCGATTCCAACTCATCCTTGGCCAGATAGTTTTTAGCTACTGATACGTCGGTTTTCACGATCTTACCGTGCGGAGCCTTTTCCCATGTAGTCAGCCCCATATTGGTTATTGTACTGTCGGCTCGCTGCATCATCAGTTCGGCAGCGGTGTTGCCGTGGACAGCAAAATGCAGTTTGTTCTGCACTTTGGCAAAGAACGTTTTGGTTGTCGGAGCGTCCTTGTTGTAATCGACGCTGGTAGCATAAATATCGGTGATTTTTTGGTAAAAACGGCGCTCGCTGAGTCGTATTTCCCGGATCTCTTCGAGCAAATGCTCAAAATAGTCCTCACCAAGAAAAGACCCGTTTTCCATGCGCTTTTTGTCCAGCACATAGCCCTTTATAGCAAATTCACGCAGAACCTGGGTGGCCCACTGGCGGAACTGCGTTGCCCGAACGGAGTTTACCCGGTAACCGACTGAAATAATGGCGTCGAGACTGTAATGCTTTGTGGAGTACGATTTGCCGTCTGCCGCAGTTATTCGGAATTTCCTAATAACTGAATCCGGGTCCAGTTCACCTGAATCAAAAATATTTTTTAGATGTTCGTTTATTGTTGGAATGGATACACTGAACAGTACTGCGATGAGCTTCTGGGTCAGCCAAATAGTTTCGTTTTCATACCGGGCCTCGATGCTCTGTTCCCCCGCTTGCCCGGTAAAGATCAGGAACTCAGCTGTACTGTTGCGTATCAGCCGAGTTCCTTTGTCCATATCCTGTGTCATGATGAATCCTCTACTCATCCATTATTCGAAACCCTTCAGCAAAAACGATCTGCTCACCCCGTCTAACACAAATACTTACAGCCGGCTGGGAAATCTTCAGCAATCCGGCCAGTTGGGTCATTGTGATTTCCAATTCGGAGGTAGCCCAATAACAAAAAACACTGCGGGCTTTGACTTTCGCGGGTTGTTTGCCTGGCGTATAGAGCTGCTCAGGTTTAAGCCCATATATCCTTGCCGATTTTGCGGCTAGTCTATCCTGATCCCAGCCTTTGGCCTTCAGGGCATATCGTCGCTGCAAAGACTCGTCGGCGGCTTTCAGTACATCATCGACAACGAGAAACCCCAGGGTCACCCATTAAAAGGCCCCTTGTCAATGAATAAACTCCCCCATTCAAGAAAAAACACAATTTTCCTTGCAAGGGTTTCTGTGTGAATGGTCTTATGTAGTTGGTTTTCAGCAACTTTCCGCGCCCGATATTTCATTTT
>JAHJLI010000312.1 GCA_018821785.1 Pseudomonadota bacterium | reverse complement strand
ATTGATCTTGATGACGGCAATCAAAAATCTGAGATCCTTGGCAACCGGCTGGTGGAGGGCAAGGATCTTCAAGCAGTCTTCCTCTATCTCGATCTCCAGATCGTCCACCTCATAGTCGGACTGAATAATGGCCTGAATTGCCTCTTTGTCCCTGCTCTCAATTACCTGGGCCGCTTTGCGGACGCGCTCTTCTACCATGGCGCTCATTGTCAGCAGCTTCTTGTTGAGTTTGGTAAGTTCGTGGTGGAAGGTGAAATGATGTTCCATTATATAGAGAGTCCTTGGTCGGCTAGGGTTGATTTTCAGTTGTGGGTTAAAAGGGATGTCCCGGAAAGCTGTTGGAGAAAATAAAGGGCATTTGTTTGCGGAGGATTAGGGAAATATTAAAATTCCGTTAGGATGTCTAAAGGGGGCTTGCGGTGGCTTAAAAAATGGTACAGGATAAGGGCGTTTCTTGATTCATGAAGAGATCCGGAGCATCGCGTTATTTTTACGGTTGGGTGCCCGAAGTACACAAAACCTGCTCTGTCATAGGGCCTCCGACAATAACCTGTTGGTATGGCAAGCAATTATTGATAAGCTGCGATGGGAAAAATTAATATTTTAGTGGTTGAGGATGAGGCGGAAATTCAGCAACTGGTAAGCTATAACCTGATCAAGGCCGGCCTTAATGTCACCTGTGCCGATTCCGGCGAAGAGGCACTTGAGCGGCTGCGGACGGAAACCATAGATTGTGTCCTGCTTGACCTGATGTTGCCGGGGATGAGCGGCATCGAGGTATGCAGCGCCATGCGTAAAGGGGAGGGGAATGCCTACAAAGCGATCCCGGTTATCATGCTCACCGCCAAAGGCGAAGAGGAAGATATTGTTGCCGGGCTCGAATGCGGTGCCGATGATTATATCACCAAACCGTTCAGCCCAAAGGTCCTTGTTGCGAGGATCAAGGCAGTCGTTAAAAGGGTTGTGGCCGATCGCAATAAATCTGAGGGATCACGCACAACCGTAATTGTCGTGGATGCTCTTGAAATAGATAAAGGTCGACATGAAGTGCATTTGCAAGGTGCTGAGGTGTTTCTTACCACTACCGAATTCAGTATTCTTTCATTGTTGGCCGAAAAGACAGGATGGGTCTTCACCCGCCAGCAGATAATAGATCATGCACGAGGTTACGATTTTCTTATTACTCCGCGGGCGATTGATGTGCAGATTTTTGGTTTACGAAGAAAACTCGGCGAATACGGCAAGATGATCGAAACCGTCCGCGGCATAGGGTATCGCTTTCGCTCGGCTTTGAATGAAAAGGCATAGCCCGATGATAACCCCGAAAAAACTCATCTGGCAAATTTTTCCGGCCAATGTCCTGACGATTCTCCTGGTGATCATCACCGTCAGCTGGTATGGCGTCTTCTCTCTGCAGGAGTTTTCTCTTCAGGATACCGAGGTGGGTTTGGAATCTCGCGCCCAGCTCATAAGTTCGAAGGTCAAGGACTATCTCCGCGATCACCGGGTCGGAGATTTACGGGAGTATTGTGTGCAGGCCGGTCGAAGTTCCGGAACACGGATTACCGTCATCTTACCCCAGGGAAAGGTTCTTGCCGACTCCAATGAGGATCCTGACTCCATGGAAAATCATAGCCGGCGGATTGAGATCGCCGAAGCATTGGCAGGAAGAGTGGGCGTTTCCAGACGATTCAGCAAAACCCTGAAGGAAAATCTTATCTATGTGGCGATTCCTTTGAGCGATATTATGGCAGGTGGTTCCCTGGAAAATCCCGAGAAGAAGGTCGAAGCGGTGTTGAGAACCTCGGTTTCGGTAGCCTCCCTGGATACAACCCTGAAGCGCATCAAAGTGCAAATCCTCCTTGGTTCGCTAGCAGTACTGCTTTTGGCCGGAGCGGTGACCTTGCTCATATCCAGAAATGTCAGCCGGCCTCTGGAACAGATGACCAAAAGTGCCGAGCTGTTTGCCGGTGGGGATTTCAGTCTGCGAATGTTGCCGGTTGTAAAAAAAACAGCATCCCTTGAAGTGGTAACTCTGGCGTCATCGATGGATCGCATGGCCGAGTTACTGAATGAAAAAATTGAGGCGATTATAACCCAACGAAACCAGCTGGAAACTGTTTTTTCCAGCATGGTGGAAGCTGTAATTGCTATCGATAAAGAAGAAAGAATCCTCAGCATCAACGATGCCGCCGCCGATTTGTTCGGAGTCGACAGGAAAGGTGCGACCGGCAAAATTGTTCAGCAGATTATCCGTAACGTCCAGTTACAGCAGCATATCAGCCGTACCTTGGCAGCCAGGGAATCGGTTGTCGATGAAATTATCCTTCAGGACGAGAGTGGCGACAGGTTCTTGCATACCAATGTGGTTATTCTCGGCAATGCTGCCGGGGAAAATATCGGGGTGCTGGTGGTGATGAACGATGTGACAAAGATCAGGCGCCTGGAAAACGTTCGCCGGGATTTTGTCGCCAACGTCTCCCATGAACTGCGCACGCCTATCACCTCCATTCGTGGATATGTTGAGACGCTGCTGGACGGGGCCCTTGACATTCGCGAGGACGCGGTGCGCTTCCTGGAAATCGTCCTGCATCAGTCCGAGCGGTTGGCGACCATCATTGATGACCTGTTGGCCCTGTCGAAAATTGAAGAGGAAGCAAAACGGGGGGCAATTCCTCTTGCCACAGGACCGCTTCGGCCGGTACTTGAGGCGGCGGCGCAAACCTGCCGGCTGCAGGCGGACCAGGCTGGAATTACAATAATAATCGATTGCCCTGAACAGGTAATGGCGGAAATGAATGCAACCCTTCTCGAACAGGCGGTGGTGAACCTTGTGGCTAATGCCATTACCTACAGCAGAAAGGGGAGTGAGGTGACCGTTGAGGTTACTGTCGGCCAGGCAGAACTGGCTGGCAAGGTGCACATCGTCGTCCGCGATAATGGTATCGGTATTGCCAAAGAACACCTGCCGAGACTGTTTGAACGCTTCTACCGCAGCGATAAGGCGAGGAGCCGTGCCCATGGAGGGAGTGGTTTGGGCCTGGCTATTGTCAAACATATCGCAGAAGCCCATGATGGCGCAGTAGAGGTGAAAAGCGAGGAAGGGAAAGGTTCAGAGTTTAGCCTGATCGTGACCGGTAAGCGGGTTGGCGAGGCTCCAGGCAGTCAGGGGTGCGGAGGGGACAGTTTCAGTGATCTGGCTGAAACGTAACGATGCCCCGCTACTTTCGCCGGTTGATACCAGTCAAGCCACGAAAAGGCTTTGACAAAACCGTTGATGACTTTTATAGTGACCAAGTTTTCTGCGGGATTAACTCAGTGGTAGAGTGTTAGCTTCCCAAGCTGAAAGTCGCGCGTTCGAATCGCGTATCCCGCTCCACGAAAATTCAAGGGGTTAGACTCATGGTCTAACCCCTTTTATTTTAACTAGGAATTGTAAGAACCCCCAAGAAAGAGATTGTTGGTCATCCACTCACACCGCCCATCGATTACCCGCTCACTATCTGTCACTAACCACCTTAAAAAAGAAGGGAACCATAATGAAAAACCCCATTGATAATTTCTGGAAACTTAAATTTGAGGCAGTAAAATCGGCACTTGAATCAAATAACTTTGAAGTTTTTATTGCTGACAGCTCAGAGGAAGCTTCAAAAATCGTTCTGGAGACCATTTTGCCGGCAATGGATATTAAAAGTGTATCATGGGGCGGTTCCATGACGTTTGTGGGAACAGGCCTTTATGATCATTTTAAAGATCAGAAGGGCTTCAAAGTGCTTGATACCTACGACAAATCCCTGTCCAATGACGAGAAAATGCAGTTGAGACGGGAGGCGCTTTTAACAGATCTTTTCATCACCGGAACCAATGCCGTGACTGAAGACGGGTGTCTTGTAAATCTGGATATGATCGGCAATAGGGTTGGTGCCCTTACATTTGGACCTAAAAATGTGCTGGTTCTTACCGGGCGCAATAAGATTGTACCCGACCTGGAATCTGCAATGGACCGGATTAAAACATATGTTGCGCCTGCCAATGTCATGCGCCTGGATATGAAAACGCCCTGCATTAAAACAGGTGAGTGTTCAGAATGTAAAAGTATCGCTAGAATTTGCAATACATGGACCATTACACAAAAATCATTTCCAAAAAAGAGAGTTAAAATTGTGCTGATAAATGAAGATCTGGGCTTATAAAAAGGGAGGAGTTAAACCTGAATTATCCAAAGTGATTCAAAATTAGATCAGCCGCTTGGCACTTTTTACTCTACTCGTATTGCAGTAGAAGTAGATTTTCCCCAGCAAGGTTCAATTGAAAAGTACACTTCGCAGGTTGATCTTTTTCTTGAAGATTCGATATCACCGGTTTTAATTTAGATCGGATGTTCCCCAAAGAAAAGCTCGCAATTTTGCAATATAACTATTTGATTTATTTTAAATATTGCGTCGAGTTGGCAGTTTCTTTTTAGTGGTCACTTTTGTCCCGGTGACTGGGATGACTGACGGTAAGATTACATT
>JAHJLI010000311.1 GCA_018821785.1 Pseudomonadota bacterium | reverse complement strand
CCGCAAAATGGTCAACTGATGCAAAATAATGCGAATGTAGTGCCACTGGAAATATTTAGTGTTTCTATCTAGCTGTATTATATATATATTATATTTGAAGTGTTAAACATGGGCTAAGACTTCTCATTTCAGCAGTCATGGTTGGCGCCCCTTTCTTTTCGCCCAACCGTTGTCAGTGATACCACGGAACAGAACCTTGCATAGTTGTCCGGTGACTCGGTCGACATCAATGTCTCGATCAAAGATTATGCAGGTAAGACATGTGTGTTCTATCGCACCGAAAATTATTTCTCGGAGTGACCCAATCTCAATATCCTGAGCAAACTCCCTGGCTTCTATTCCCTCATCCAGGATCTGGGCGATCATTTTGCTGTATTGCCGGACAAGTCCGTAGGCATTGCTAGTAAAAAAACTCTGAGAATTGCGTACTTCAAGCAGAATTATTTTTGAAAAAACCCTGGATCCTGCGTAACTCGCAACGCTTGTTCGGATAAAGGCCTGTAATTTTTCGTGGGAGCCGTCGACAGCGGCGATCTCACTCTCTATTCTGTTGACGACCTGCTGGAACAGCTCCATGAGCACCAGGTAGAGCAGGTCTTTTTTAGTACTAAAATATTTATAGATTAAACCTTCGGTTACCTGGGCATCTCGGGCTATTTCAGCGGTAGTTATGCTGTTGAACTCTTTTTTGTCCAACAGGCGAACTAAACTGTTCATTATCCGTGTACGACCAGGAGGCGAGAGTGGATTGGCAGGAAGTAATGTAGTGCTTGTTGTCATGGTGAACCTTGGCGCTTCAGCAGATGAAGAAGTATGTATAATAGTGGTGAGTGAGTGTTACTTACTAATTTTTCTACTGCAATGTCAATAAAGACTCACCTAAAAATGTGTTTTCATAAAAAAGGCAGCGGTCCAATATTGGGAGTCTGAATGTGATTCACGTCCTGCTGAACCAATTTATTTTCAAATAAATGAAAAACAATTGATAGGGGCTCGCTCTGTGATACCCCTAGTATGCCATAGTGTGATTACAGGATGGATAAAGGGTTTACCCCGTTTACCCCGGACATGGAACAAAAGGAGTCATGCATGTATCACGAGAAGACAGAAAAACTATTTCGAGAGTTTCCGGATCTCTTTCAGAGGGAACAATTGATTAATGGCTTTGAATGCCAGGACGGTTGGTTTGAATTGACTCGTACTCTCGCTAGACGGATAAGAGAATACCAGGTGCATTGTTCTGCTCTCAATAATTTTGAGATAGTCTAGGTCATGCAGAAAATGTGTGGGTTGCGGGTAAATATCCGGGGAAGGGATGTCGTTATCCAAAATCTGATCAAAGAAGTTGAAGAAGAGTCTCGGTCGATTTGTGAACTGGATGGAGACCCTACTGCTGGACTGTTTTTCTGCGCGCCTTTCTGGTTCAGGTATCTCTGGCAAGCCTGTTCGGAACTTCATGGATACATGACAATTGAAGATTACCTGCGAGAAAACACTATAGCAACGCCGGTACATGAACAACAGATACAGCATTTGCTGTAATGCATATTTTTTCGATCTTAATCATATGGTGACGGTAATCGTCTGGAGGTACAAAAATGCTATCTCAGTCAAAAGTAGATTATTTTAATGCCCTTTTTGCCACCAAGTTGGTCGCCGGGAATTCTGTTGAGAGGCGACCTAGCAAATGGAAGTGTAAATTGTCGGACACGCTCATTGGTGACTATTCGGTCACACCATTAGCTTCGAGGAAAATGGTGAAGTCGGAGGGTTACCAAATGAATACTTGCTACCGGGATTATATCGATCAATGCGCTGAGCTGACATACTGTCTTTTTTCAATACGCAGTCGATCTGGCGAACGGTTGGCTACTCTTGGACTTACCTGTATTGGTGGATATTGGCGCTTTGATCAATGTTTTGGTCCGTCGAGTACAGAAGTCTTGGAAGAGACCAGGACGTATCTTGATGAGGAAGGAGATCTGCAGGAAGAGTCATATGCCACTGAACTGTACTACATCGCTCACGAGGTCGCTAGATTAATGAACTCCGATAGTTATTGTCAGTGACTCAGCAAGTTTTACTGCCGACGACCACTGAATTTACATTGCTAATAGAATTTACCAGTTCAATTTCCCATATCAATTTAAAGCCTCTGGTAAAGACGAAAAGAAAAACAAGAGGTAAAATCAGTGTCTTCAGAACAAATAACGCCATCACATTCAGAATATTTGACACCACACCATCAAGGTTTTCTTTGAAGTGAAAAACTTTTTCAGGAGTGATGGAGTCGCGAAGCGAGGAGATGCCTTGACCAACCGAAGAGAAACTATCTTTGATTGATCCCCAAACACCTGAGGATTTTCCTTCTAACGCCAGGTTTGTTTCGTTGATTTCAGTTTCTATAGAACTAAGCTCACCCCCCAGATTTTTAATTTCTTTTGTTGATTCATTTACGTGCTCTTTTTTATCATCTATTTGTTTTTGTAACTCGACAACTCGATGATCACGGTTGAAAATATTCAGCCGTTGCAGTCTACTTAAATCTTGCTCAATTTTGGTGATTTGGGTTGTTAACATTTCGATATCTTCTAAAGTCTTTGTCTTAGCTTCCTGGCGTTGAGTCAGTTGTAAGCTGATCTCTGATTTTCGCTGGCTGAGGTTGTTGATTTTTGTCAAAAAGGACTTTCGTAATTCTTGGGTTTTGTCGCTAGGCTGTAATTCTGCCATGCCTTCGATCGATTGTAGAATTTCCAACTGCTCACCAGTTCTTTTTTCTAGAAAATATTTATCAACAACGCCATTCATGGCTACAGCTAGTACAAGAATGAAACGCAAAAACATGAGGAATAAAAAAAGGCGTAGCAAGATAGATTGAATAAACCGATTGTTCATATACATACTGACTGCAAACGTTATAGCAGCTATGGTAAGTAAAATCTTAAAAAAGCGGTCGGAGGCAATTTCTAGCATTACTTTCTGAATTATCAATGAGCCAATTGACAATTTCATTAGCGCAGAATACTGCTCGACCAAATCATTAAGAGGGTCAAGGATTTCTCCTACACCAATAGCGCCACTTAAACCAACGCCGAAATTAATTGTGGTAGATTGCAGGAATGAGATCAGTGCATTCATGCTTCGCGCGACCACAAAGGCTGAACTGGATTGCACTAATGCACTGTCAATATAAGCAGTAGTTTGTTGGTCAATAATACCGAGCCAAGAAATACCTGTTGCTAAGATAATGCATCCTAGCAGGATCAAGCGAGTTTTGTTGTGAGATAGATCAATTAACCGAACATGGTCGAGATGTTCCATGACTTACTCCTTTAAGGGAGAGTTTGTTGTTATGCTGTTTTCGATCTAATTTCATGATATTTTTTTACCCTGTTGCCATTACTTGCGCCACAAGCCATTGTGATCGGGAAATATTAGATAGAACAGTTTGAAGAGAATCGCTGGGGCGGGAATGGGGTGCTCATTTTCAAGGTATTGAAAATAGAAAATAATATTGCTAGAACTCGGGGTCGAGTCCCGTCCGCTCCGCCATTTTATTTATCAAAAAGAAGGTTGCAGCAGGAAGAATGCTTTGACCCTCTTTTTTTGGCGGGCTAAGGGCTATCGTTCGCCGATCTTTTGTTTGAATTTGTTATTTACCTGATAGACAAAGGCCAGAACTTCGGCAATTGTCTGGTAAAGCTCCACGGGAATTTCATTGCCCAAGGGTATCTTGGCGAGAATCTCCACAAGGTCTGGATCTTCCTTGATATGCACTCCCGCCTCTCTTGCGGTGGCAATAATCTTTTCTGCAACAACACCTTTGCCGCTTGCCACGATTCTCGGTGCGGCTGATTCTTTTTCGTCATAGACAATGGCTACGGCCTTGTTGATAACATTATTGTCTGCCATATCAAACCTTTGTGTCGAGCATTGAACTTCCTTCAGGAGTAATCTGGCGAATCAAATCACTGATCGGATCGGAAGCATCGGTTGAAAATGCCAGACTGATGAGTGGGATGTTGGATATGGCTGCCTTCAATTCGCCGCCATGGGTTGCAATGAAATCTGCTTTTTCCTGAGAATCTGCATGAAACCTAATAAATAATCCTTCAGCGTTGCGGAGGAAATTGATACGCAAATTGCCCAGATCGGACATTGTCAGGTGCAGGGAGAAGTGGTTTTCCTCAGCCTTTGATCCACCTTTTTCGTTCCCTTCTTTTTCCTGTTCAATTATCAGATAGCCCTGCTCGATAAAGGGTAGGGGAAGTGGAAAAATAAACTGTGAAATGCTGCCGGTCTGGAGTTGAGCGAACTGAAAAAGTTCCAAGGTTGTGAGAACCTTTTGTGTAGCCTCGGCGAGCTGCTCAGCTGAAGAAAAACTATGCGCCATTTCCAGGAGGGCAGCTTTCAGGGTGTGAATAGCCGCTTGTTTATCGCCCCTTGCCAGCAGGTGTTCGAGATTAAGGCCGAGACTGTCTATCAATTGTTTAAGTATTGCTCCGCCATCTTTTTCACCAAGGCTACTCTGCTGGAGAGAAAAAAAATTTTCAAGGACACTGCTGCTCGTTGGGGTGAGCAGCTGTAACGGCGGAGGACTGACATTCCGGACTGCTGTAAAGAGCTCACCTAGGTCAATGTTGTTTCCGAGAAGGGTAAGGGACCGCCCGGCAAACCGGTTGAGGGTGTTGGTGACTATTTTCAACTCAATGTGCGGCTCGGTCTTGGTCACCTGGAGTTGGAGAATCTGGCCGGGAGTGAGTTTGGCCTCGGAACTTGCTGTCAAACGATTACCGCCGATGTCGAGCACAAAGCGATTCTCGCCGTTTGCTTCGAGAACTACAGCTTTGAGTATTTGTCCCGCAGCCGGAAGCTGTTGGCCGTGACTGTGCCCTCGACCTTGAGATGCGGTCGCTCCGACTGGCAATATGGCTGAAAGGGGGTTAATGGTATCCATACTTCTCTATCGACAGTGGATACTGAAAGGTTAGGAGTCATCAGGAAATATCTGAATCGATCTCTCGTTCAATTAAAAGGTTTGTCCCTTGTCTCTCAGTTGCCGCCGTTGCTCAGCAAAGCAGTTTTTGGCTATGGCATCCCGGTCTGTTGACGATATTTCATCAAAGTGGAAAGAGGTGAGCCAGCGATCTTTTTTTAATCGTTTTGAGCGGATGACTCGACCGGTACAAAACACATTTTTACTGGGATTGACCAATCGTATTTCAAAGTCAAGGCCGTCCGAATCACTGCATTCTTCAGGCAAAATGGCCAAAACTCCGGACTGGGAGATGTCAACCGTTTCTCCTGACATAACCCAGTCTTGTTGATTGTTGTCGGGATCTTTTGGGTAGAAACGGATAATAATAGCGGTTCGCAAGGTGACCCGGAAAAACTGGCGAAGTTCCTCGGCACGCACGGTTTTTCTGGCCACCAGCTCAAGGGCTCGGCCATTGGAATTGTCAACGATATCGGCGACAAAATTTACATCAGTTGCACTCCTGCCCTGGCTGGCAAAGGGACATTGCTTGGAAGTGTCAAGGGTCTCTGGGATTTGCCCGGGGGGAGCAAGGAAGAAGAAAAAGGGCGCCTGGGATTCTTTATACACTCCTTGCAGCAGTGTTCTATCACCGGCCAAATTGGTTAAAGTAATGGTGGCAGATTGCCCGTCAGGTATTGATCTGACGAGTTGCAGGAGCTCTTGTTCAGACATGGCAGTATCTCATGATAATCAAAAAGACTTTGAGGCTAGCTTTCCAGGATCTGTACCTTCAAGCGTAGTAATTTCCTCTGTAATACCAAGCAGCAGCCAATAATTTTATCCCTATCTTCATCGGAAATGTCATCGAAATGATAAGCCACTTCATATCGACCATCTTTTTGTTGTTGCATCCGTACTTGGTGTGCGATGACCTTTACCGTCTCAGGCTCATTGGATGGGATGGTGATTTCGAGCTGCACCTGTTTCTCGGTGGGAGGTGGGTTCGGGAAAATTGCCAGAATCCCGCTGCCGCTGAGATCCATCGTCTCTCCCTGGATAGCCCAGGGTTCACTATCTTGATTGACGAACTGGGTATGAAAGGAGCTTGAGATAACTCTGGTGACTGCATCGATTCGAAAGAATTCCCGCATTTGTTCATGGCTGATGGATTTCTGCAAAATCATCTGCAGGGTCTGCGGATTTGATATTTCCTGAATCATCGCTTCCAGCGAAATGGTCGGGCCACCCATATCTATACTGATTATACACGGCTGTCGCGTATCAAGGTCATCAAGGGGTAATACGCCCGACTTGAAAATCAGAGAGAATTTAGGTGGGTGAATATCACGACAGATGCATTGTGCTCTTGCTCGTTCCTGTCGGTCGAGAAGAGGGAGGAAAATCCGTACCGGCTTGCCATTTGCGATTATTTGAAAAATATTGGGGTCAATGCTCATATTCTTTTCTTCATTGATTCACAGTTCTGTGCTTGGCAAAACGATTAATGCCCATGTCGTATCTGTTCGTTATCTTATCACTAAAAAAAACTAACAGCAACCTTGCACATGGCGAGAATGAAAAATCAGAGTCAAAAATCAATATCTGGTCAATTTATAAGGGAAATCGTTAAATGAAGAATTGAGAAAGACCCTACAACTAACGGGAAATCGTCAATTATTTTGTAATCATTTGCACTCGATCAATAGTAAAAACTTGGATGGAGTGTTGATGAGGATTATTTTAAATGGGAGAGGAGTGAGTCTTTGTAGAGAAGAATCTCAGCGTGAAGCAAATCGCAAGCGAGGATGGATTGATCAAGCGCCCGTTGAAAATCTCCAAGATAGGTCGTGTCGAGGATCCCTGGCCCTAAAAACTCCATGCGGATTGAGAGTTGATCGTTATCTTTAGTGAGTTCCCTTTTCAATATCAAGAGGTTTTCGCAGCGGTCGTGGATATCGGTTGGTGTTAGAGAAGGAACTTCTTTCATGAGCAAGAACGCCGCTTGTTTGAAAAGGTCGTGCTTGGCAATCATGTCATTGAAATACATTTCGACGCTTTGCATTTGCTCCCCCGTCCATGGAGGTTGACCACACAAGAAGATAAACGTTGTAACACTACGAAGTCTTGTTTACAAGCCGCCCCTGGTTGTTTTGCTGCCGCCGGTATCCACTCAGAGCTGAGATACCGTTGCGGAGTTTCTCCATCTCATGTGTTATAAGAGAATTTACTCCCAAAGCCTTTTTAGTAATACCTTCATTAAGGAGGAGAATCTCCTTTAGTATTTGTTCGCGTTTATCAATAAGCTGCTGTGATGTCTCCGTGTGTACAGAATGTTTGCTGAGCTGCGGAAGCAACACCTGATCTGCCTCTGTTGCCTGACTCTGTAAATACGCTAATGACAGGTTGGATTCCAGCAGATCGTCGGGAGAGGCGGTGCCTATCTCCTTGTCCATTTTCTGCAGAAAATCATGTATATCTTCATACTGCCGGATCGATAAGGTTAGAATCGGTTCAAGCTGTTGCGTTTCTGTCTTCATGTTCATTGCCAAGGGTTACCGGGATAGCGAGAGAGGCACATAGCCCTTAGGTGCCGAGGGGTTGGATGGTGCTGTAACCGGGTTAGGACTTAGTTGACTTGCAGGTACCTGTCCTTTATTAATTTCTACAGCCTCTCCCCATGTCGCGCGAAGATCGACCAACAGTCTATCCACGACCCGTAATTTCTCGATATCTTTGTTGAGATTTGCCATGGTCAATTCTCGTATCATGAAGTTGTAGAGCCCATCAAGGTTTTCGGCAATGTTGCCACCAATACTATGATCGAGAGAATTTGAGAATTCAGTGATAATTGCCATTGATTTTGTGATGCCTTGATAAAAGAGGGGGAGGTTTCCCTCCTCAAGACCATACATTGCCTGACGGGTAAAGCGAATTGCACCATCATAGAGCATAAGAAGAATCTGCTCTGGTGATGATGTAAGTATCTGGTTTTCCTGGTATTGGCTGTAAGCATTCATGTGGTCAAGCTCCCTTTAATTTGACCTGTTTAGCTCTGAGAGCTGCGTAAGGTAGCTGCTTAATGAATTCAAGCTGCTGATCAGTTTTTCCATTGCTGTGAAGCGGAGTTTCATTGTCGCTTCCATTCTGTCGTACAGCGAGGTCTTATATGCAATATCCTGGTCTAACTGATCGATTCTACTTGTTTGGCGATCCTTTTTCTGCGCATACATTCCTTGTGACTTCGAGGTTATATCTAACAGATACGAGTTGAATTTTTTCATTACTCCATCAGTCGTATCATCGCCTGCCAGAAGTTTGACCATTCCTTCCTGGCCATGTATACTAATGGCTTCGTCAAGGTCTTCGCTATCAAGGGTAAGTGTGCCATCCAGATTGGTTGAGATCCCTATTTCGCTTATTATATTGAGCGGGCCGCTGTTTTTGACAACATCTGTAAGAAGTGATTGAAGGCCGCGTTTAACGGTATTAATTGTGACATCGCCACGAAGGAGGGTGCTGACATTGGTAGTCGTCGTTGTCTTATTTGTCGCGGGATCTGTGGTAGTCGTGGTTTTGTCCCCATAGCTTGAGACAATCCATTCCATAACCTGGTTATATTTACTGACAAAGGTTGAAATCTTTGCTTTTAAAGCATCAGAATCGGCTACAACATCCATTTTTGTTGCAGTATATTGAATTGGCGGACCAGTGTCTGAGATAGCGCTTGTTTTATTAAGGTTCAAGGTGACACCGTCGATAACGTCGGTAATTGTATTTGAATTGCTGACAATCTCTATATTATCAACCGTGAATTTTGCCTGCTGTGCGGTCTGGGTGGGGGTTGTAGTAAAGGGAATAGGTATCATGGACTCGTCAACCAGGGAACTGGTAACGGTAAAAGCGGTCGAGGCATCCTTGCCGGTCAGAATAAGACGATAGGGAGTTGTTCCTGTGCCGTCGTTGATAATATTTGCCGACACACCCGTTGTATCAGAAACGTCATTGATTGCTGCCATAAGGCCTGCAAGAGAGTTGTTCTCCGAGTTGATTGCAATTACGGTGTCATTGATGTTGATTGTCCCGGTTCCGAAAATACTGGTTGTTTTTGAGGCATATGCTGAACTGATATCCTTTTGCACCTGGGCGAGTTGGGATACCGCAATATTATAACTACCAGCAATTGCCCCGTTAGAGGTGGCGGAAAATGGACTGTCGGAAGGGAGGTTTATTTTGGTCGTCCGCACCTTGCTGGTGACATTCATGTCAATGACAGCTGTTCGCAGGTCATTTAACGTAGTGTTAAAATCGCTATAGGCTTTGAGCCGATTCGCCTCGTTCGTTTTTTCATTATAGAGGCGATCAAGTGGAGCACGTTCCACAGCCATGAGCTTCGTGACTATGTCACTGGTTGGCAAACCTGAGGCTAAGCCGGTGAAGGTTATATCGGACATACCTATCTCCTTGCTCCATGATTCAGAGCTATTGCAACAACATCGCTGGGTTGATTGTTCACCTTAGTCCCTCTGTGGCGATAGTTTTGCTTTATTGTGAAGATATCGTCGTGAAGGAACTGATCCCGAATATCGGGGTTAGGAGGTGGTATCAACAATATTTCCTTGAAACTCAGAGAGTGCTTTTTTCAACCCAAGTAATTCTTCAGCAGGTACCTGGCGAATAACTTCCTTGGTTTCATTGTCAATTATCTTCACAACCAGCTGGTTTGTTGCAGTATCTCTTTCAAAGTGGAGACTGTATATTCCATTATCGGTCACCCCTTTGATCTGCTTGAGAAGTTCTTCGGGTTGAACATCCTTCTTCTTAATATCTTCCTGAGGCTTAGCTGAACTCTCTTGAAGTTTTTTCCGATCAACTTCGATCTTTTCGGATGGAACGGGCAATTTCTGCGCTACGGTTCCGGTTACATTCAGGCCTTCGCTAATCATGGCTTACTCCTTTTTTTTAACTGTGCAGTCAACTGCAATGAAAGGCCTGGAGGGCTGGAAAACAGCCCTCCAGGGTTGAATTATCTTATTGGAGCAGTGACAGAGCAAGCTGCGGGGCCTGGTTTGCCTGAGCCAGAATGGCTACACCGGCCTGCTGCAGAATATTCTGCTTCGTCATGGCAGAGGTTTCCTGAGCTATATCAGCATCCATGATACGTGATCGAGCGGCAGTAATGTTCTCTGCAATGTTCTGCAGATTGGAGATGGTTGATCCAAACCTGTTCTGGATAGCACCAAGATCACCCCGCTGGGAGTCAATGGTTGCCAGAGCCTTGTCGATGACATCGATTGCACTTTGTGCGCCAGCCTGAGTACTGATATTAATTGTCGAAACAGTCTCCTGGGTTGAGCCTTGGAGGGCATTCGCTGCTGTTTTTAACAAGCTACCGGTTGCGCCGCCACCGGCTACAGAAGAGGACACGGAGAAGGATTTCTCTGAGGCGAATTCAATGGAACCGGCAACAACCGAGGAATCGGCGGAAGCGGTTTTTAAAAATGTAATGGTTGTGCCACCCTGACCAACTACGGTGGCAGAGCTTGCGCCGGCTGCGACACCACTGTTGGTAACTGCCTCAAGTCGGATGTCTTTGCCTGCAGACTGAACAAGCTTCAAGGCGTTGGTTGTTTTCTCTGCAGTAATACCAGTAGTACCGGAAACATCGTTAATTACCTTGACCAGAGCTGTGAGGTCATCAGCATCAGTAATGTTTGCATTTACTGTAGTCAAAGATGAACCGGTACCAATCTTGAAGCTGATGCTGCCTGCAGCCGCTACGTCGAACGTGGCCTCATTGTAAGCTTTGGCTTCAACACCCGTGTTTTCGGTCTGGGCGTTGATGAGACCAGCTATAGTGTCGGCCTGCATAGCCGCATCAATGGTTGTGGAGGAAATTTTTACGGAGCCTTGGTAGCCGGCGATGGTAAGTGCCTGTGCTGCAATAGTATTGCCTGCACCTGCAGTTGCTGTTGCAGGACCAGCGACGCCGCCGCCACTGTCTGCCGTGGTGGAGTGCTGAGTGGAAACTGCATAACGACCAAGATCGCTTGACTTCATAGAGCTGACGGAAACACCGATAGTCTCATTGGCGTTGGCGCCGACCTGGAAATTCTGAGCGGAAAATGTTCCATCCAGAATTTTAAGACCGTTATATGTGGTGGTATTGGCAATACGGTCCATCTCATTTTGCAGCTGATTGACCTCAGCTTGAAGAGCACTACGATCCCTCGCGGAGTTAGACGCGTTAGCCGATTGAACCGACAACTCACGCATACGTTGAAGGATGTTTGTTGATTCCTGCATCGCTCCCTCAGCTGTCTGGGACAGAGAGATACCATCGTTGGCGTTTCGAACTGCCTGATTGAGGCCGCGAATCTGTGCGGTCATACGATCAGAAATGGCGAGTCCTGCTGCGTCGTCTTTGGCTGAGTTGATGCGAAGACCGGAAGACAACCTGTTCATGGAATTTGCCAGGTCGTTTTGAGTTTTGCCCAAGTTACGCTGGGCATTGAGGGACATTACGTTTGTGTTGATTGATAAGGCCATGTTATTCCTCCATGAATATACATTTTGTCGAGATCGGGCGTCCTTGCCCTTGTTGAAAAACTACTAACATTGCTACCCGAGTGTTTCGCTGTTTCACCTCCTTGGTTGAATTTCTTCTTTTTTTCCTTTCTCCTGTATCGGCCTCTTAAACAGGAAAGTTTAGGCCTTTTGAAAAAATATTATTTCGAAGATGTATTTGCAAGAGGGCTTCCTCCTAAGTTGGCTGAAAAACTTACCCAATAAGGGTGTTTTATTAAGAAAAGGATACCGTTTAAACCTTGGGGGAATTTATTATTGCATTTATTTACGGAAAACTTAAATGCAGCCGATAAAATAGCTGTTTGGATATTTTTTGAAATAATTTGGTGCTATCCTAGACTATTGGTAGAGAAACATGTACCATTTTGATAACACAAGCTGTGGAAATGATAACTGAGTTTGGCCATCAACAAGAAAAATGGTAACAGTCGATAATAAAGGAAGGGAACTCATGTGCTCCGAAAGTGCTACCACTTGTCTTGCTGAAAAGAATCGGAATAATTCAAAAATGGCGAAATTACATTCAATATCGAAACAGATGAAAAATTGGGGGGGCTCTCATTTCCGTTGTCCCACGACAACCACTTATGGTCAATAGTATGCAAATTAATTGTGTCTTGATCGTGTTTTTTTGCCAGGCAGAATCAGATGTTTGAGGTAATTCCCGGCCCAGGTGAAGCCGGCCTCCGGATTGCCAAAATTTCTTCACACTGATTATTCGAGAATTTTATGAAACTACAAATAGATAGAAAAGTGATAGGCGATGGCTATCCAACCTACATTATTGCGGAAATAGGTATTAACCATAATGGCGATGAAGCAGTGGCGCGACGCCTTATTGATGCTGCCGTTGAGGCAAAAGCAGATGCTGTGAAATTTCAGAAGAGACATCTGCCGAGTTTATATAGGCAGGAATTGCTTGATCATCCTGAGAAATATGAACAAAACTTCCAGTACATGATACCACTGCTTAAGAAAATTGAACTGTCGGATGAAAGCTATGTGCGACTGAGAAACTATTGTGATGAGAAGGGGATTAGTTTTCTGTGTACGCCATTTGATAAAGTTAGCGCCGATTTTTTGAAAAAAATCGATGTACATGCTTATAAAATTGCATCTGCTGACCTCACCAATAGCAGTCTTCTACAGCATATCGGAAGCTTTAAAAAACCAATGATACTGTCTACGGGCATGTCAAGCTGGGAGGAAGTGGAAACAGCAGTTGCGGTTATGAAAAAAACGGGAAGCCAATTTGCCCTTCTTCATTGTAAAAGCGTATACCCAGTATGGCCGCGAGATGTGAACCTGCATATGATTAACAGGCTCAGACAGTACGGGGTGCCGGTAGGTTATTCGGGGCATGAGGTGGGTATTACTATTTCTCTTGTTGCGGCATCGATGGGAGCCAATATTATAGAGAAACATGTTACCCTTGACAAAAAGATGGAAGGTCCGGATCATAAATTGAGTCTTGAACCCCATGAACTCAGGCGACTCATCAGGGATATTAGGGTCGCTGATGAATCAATCGGCAATACCAAGAGGATAATGCTCCGTGGTGAGGTGATGAACCGAGAGGTTTTTGGCAAGAGCCTGATTGCCGCATGTAAGATTGCTAAAGGAGGTCTTATTACCAGCGAGATGGTTGATGTTATGGGGCCAGGCAAAGGACTCGCACCAGATAAGATGGAAAAATTGATTGGCCTGAAAGCAAAAAGAGACATCCAGGCCGGAGATTTTTTTCTCGATAATGATATAAGCGATCTGGAAGAAGTAAGCTTCAATGCAGTCTTTGAGAGCCATTGGGGGTTGGTTGCTCGGTATAGTGATTTTAAAGAGATGATGGTTTACAAGCCAAGGATCATCGAGTTTCACCTCGCAGAAATGGATCTCCACAACACTGTTGTTCCAGATGAGGCGTATGATTGTGGATTGGTTGTACATGCCCCGGAATATCTGGGAGAAAAACTGATGGATCTCTGCTCTCTTAATGAAGAGTTGCGGAAAAAATCCGCGAAACTGGTGAGAGATGTTATAGGGGTTACCTGTTTGCTGGCAAAACAGTTCAAGGGAACACCAAAGGTTATTGCCCACCCCGGAGCAATGAGCTTTCAGGGGAAGTTGGATAAAAAATTATTACGTATGGCCCTTTCTCGTTCTCTCGCTGAGATCCGGGAGGATCCAGATGCTGTTTCTGTAGAGTTGCTTTTTGAAAATCTCCCACCATATCCCTGGTATTTTGGCGGACAGTGGAAAGGGAATTATTTTATGAGTGCTGATGAAATTACTGATTTTTGCAAAGAAAATCAGATGAAAATCTGCTTTGATCTCTCGCATTCAGCTCTCTACTGCAATGCAAAAGAAATAGATTTAGCGAAACAAATAAAGACTATGCTGCCCTATACCAGCCATTTGCACCTGGCGGATGGGTATGGGTTGGACGGTGAAGGCGTGCAGTTTGGGGAAGGATCAATCGATCTGAAATCAATAATTCCGCTATTTAAGAATTTTCAGGGAAGTTGGATTCCTGAAATTTGGAGGGGTCACTTAAATAATGGGTATGCTTTCCTGGAAGCGCTGAATTATTTGAAACAATATCATGTTTTTTGAAGCAAACCATAGCCGTTAGGGTGCAGACTCATTGTCGGCACGCCGGCAACATCTGTTGAAAGAGTGATTTCTAGATCTCATATTTTGTGCATGGTAGGGGGCCTAATGAAAACGTGGTACATTATTCCAGCAAGGAAAGATTCTAAAGGCTTAAGATACAAAAACAGAAAACTGTTCAACTATACAGCCATAATATTTCCGGAAGAGGTTACTCAACAGGTAATTGTCAGTAGTGATGATAATCACATATTAGAAGCTGCCGCAAAATTCGGTTTTTCCTGTATTAAGAGGGTTGATGAGATTGCCCAGGACAACTCATCAATGAAGGATGTTCTCCTGGATGCCATAGAAAAAAAAACAATCCAGCCAGAAGATGATATCGTCTTGCTTTACCTAACGTACCCGCAGAGAAAATGGAAGGATGTAGAAGAGATATATCAATTCTTTAAAGATACCAAGGCGAAGTCTCTCAGTTGTTCTATTGATATCGCCGACCATCCATATCTTTGCTATTTCGAAGTTGATGGCATATATGGTCGCCAAGTTGTTCCACATACACTTTACAGAAGACAGGATTATCCAAGCTGTTTTAGACAAAGTCTCTTTGTAGGTATCTTCAAAGCCTCTGAAGTACCCAAGGTCAACGATTCGTTACTGTGTGAAAACACGGTGTTTTTTAAATTAAAAAGAAAAGTAATCGACATTGATCGTGATATGGATATGGTCAAATTTGAGGAATCCGATGACTGCTGATGAAAATTTTTTCCCAGGTCGTTTTGTGTATGAATTTGCTGTTCATTATAGGCATTTTGAGCGCTATATGCGGGCGCTGAAAGTCCTTGGGAAGCTTGGGAAGCATGAAATTTGGCTCGATTGTGCCTGTGGTAGCGGATACGGGTCTCATTTATTGTCAGGTTTTGCCGAAAAGGTGATTGGTTTCGACATTAATCGAGAAGCGATAGCCTATGCAAAGATAAAATACTCTCATGGTGGGTGTATTTTTTACTCAGAAAAAGAGAGCTTTAAGGACATACTTTTTGACGCAGTCATCTCCATTGAGACTATTGAGCATATGCCAAAATTGGAGGCTGAACCCTTTTTAATCGACATCAGGAAGCAGATGAAAGAAAATGCTGTTCTGGTAATTACTACGCCGATCGTGACGATATCGAATCCGGAGCCGACAAACCCCTTCCATAGGTATGAATACTCATATGGTGAGTTTCAGGAGTTGTTACTAGAAGCCGGGTTTTTTATTGATGATTACATAGCCGATACAGTGACGTTTACTGACGGAGAAACCAAAGATCAAGGGTATTTTCGCTGTAGGATCTGCGCCGGTTAGCCGAGGAGAAACCTAGCGGATGATTTTATGAGGAAAAGGAATAAGCCATCGACCAAAAAGAAAAGAGAATGGTTTACCTGAACCATAGGGCAAGAGGGGGGAGCTGCCTGGCGAGATTGTTGCTCAAGAATGAATATGTAGGTAACAATTTTTCTGTAACAAACTCTGTACACACGTATTAATGAAAAATATCAAGCACATGGAGTAAATATTAACGGATCTAATTGTGTCTTATCTGAATGCAATGAGATTGCCGCTGAGTGTGAAAGTTAATCTGAAATTGTTCACAAGATGGTTGAACACGACATGAATCGGGTCGAAGAATACAATGAATATTCTCTTTATTAACATGCCAATCAGGGTAACAGCAAAGCCGAATGTCGTCCCTACTGGTATCGGGATACTTTCAAGCCTGACTAAAAAGTTGGGACATTCCTGTGAGGTTCTTGATCTCAACAGCATTCGCCCAGCTGTAAATATCGAGCAGGTAAAGAAAAAATTGTCGATGTACCCCGGCAAGTTTGACATGGTTTGTTTGAGTGGCATGATTACAACACTTCGCTGGCAAAAACGTATTGCTACGCTTGTTCGTGAGATATTTCCTGAAACCTGTTTGATAAGTGGCGGTGGGCTAGCAAGTGATTTCAACGAAATTCTTTTCTCATGGATACCGGAACTTGATGCAACTGTTCAGGGGGAGGGCGAACCGATACTCCCGCTTGTCTTCCAAGATGCCCATGCCATTAGAGGCAGTAAAAAAATCTTCGGACCAGAAATATTGAAAAATATGCTGGACATCCCAATGGTTGACTGGGACGCGTTTGATATGGAGACATATTTGAATAATCCCATTTGGGGTACAGGAGCAGGCAATGCATCATGGACGCCTTTTCAAAACAAGCGATCAGTCAATCTCATCAGTTCAAGGGGGTGTCCATACAATTGTAATTTTTGCGACAGAAAGGCTACTGGAGGATTGAATTACAGAATATATGGGGTCGAGCAGATTCTTTCCGAAGTTCGGACTGTTGTCGATCGGTTCTCAGTAGATTTCATAGGTTTTGTCGATGATAATTTCCTCAGCAATAAAGCAAGGCTGGTTGAGTTATTGCCGGAGATGGAAAAAATTGGTGTTATCTGGGGATGTCATGGGCGACTTAACGAAGTAGATGAGGATTTGGCAAGGAGACTTCGCCGCGCTGGATGTGTCTATATCGGGTTTGGTGGGGAATCTGCAGATCCGTATATACTTAAACGCATGAATAAAAAGAATAAACCGGAGCAGATGTCACAAGCAATAAAAGCATGTCAAAGTTTTGATATCACTCCGAATTGCACTTGGATTATGGGATATCCCGGTGAAACCAGAGCATCACTGCGCTGCACTGCAAAGTTTATTTTAAAGCATGGTTTATCTCAAAAAAACATGTTTGTTGCAACAGCCTACCCTGGCACGAATTTGTTTGAAGAAGTGAAAGACAAAATTTTTACAGTTTATGGGTCGCTCCAAGAATATGTCCTTGATTTGGATGATGCTACAAAGTTTTTATCAAAAGATGATAAGTTCCTGAACTACTCAGATATGAGTGATGATGAATTTTTGGAGTGCCGGGAATACGTTGAACGCGGCGCATTGGAGTTGATTTAAGTTGTATTGCTTTTCCATTTGGTACCAAAGAAGACCAAATCATTCTAGGATATAAGAGAGGGTTGTTTGTGAAAATTCTTTTAGTTTCTTTGTTTAATGACGAAGCGTATGGCTTAAGAAGTCTGCATGCTCATTTACTTGAGAGAAGAGTTAATGCAAAAATGATGTTTTTTAAATCGCCAAGACATCATGGAGAATCTCAAGAAAATAAAATTAAAGATAACTTTATCGGTGATATAAACACCGCCTCGCAACATGAAATTGATCTTTTTATTAACCATGTTATTGATAACCAATATGACCTTGTTGGCTTCAGTCTGGTGTCTCAACATTTCAATTTGTATAAAAAGTTATTCATAAGACTTAAAACTATTGAAAACCTTATAATTGTGATTGGTGGATGGCAAGCGTCTCTTAATACTGAGGATTCAATTCAGTATACTGATTATCTGTGTATCGGCGAGGGAGAGGAACCTTTAGCGGAACTAATAGGAAATTTAGAGAAAGGGATCAAGTCAACTGAAATCGAGAATATTTGGATCAACTCGAATGGTAGAATTATTAAAAACTCTGTCCGCAAACTTCCCAAAGATTTATCCTCGTTTCCTATCCCTGTTTACGAAGATAGATACAGCTATATTATTGAAAACGATTCACTCAAAAACCATGAACCATATTTGGATAATCCACGATATGGAACTTTCATAGGACGTGGTTGTCCATATGCTTGCACGTATTGCTCAAACTCATATATGGCGAATCATATCTACCCAGGATCATGGTCGAAAATACGCTACAGAGATGTTGGTCATGTTAAGTCGGAATTGTTATATGTTAAAGAAAACCTATTGAATGTCAGAAATGTCAATTTTTACGATGAAGTTTTTAGCCCTCCACTCAGTTGGATTAAAGAGTTTTTCACGTGGTACAAAAAGACAATAGATATCCCATTTTTTTGTTTCTTTTATCCTGGAACTTGCTCGGATGAAAAAGCAAAAATTCTTGCTGATTCAGGAATGTCCGGGGTCTGGCTTGGTATTCAATCTGGCTCTGAGCGTGTAAGAAACGAAGTATTCAGGAGGCATTACTCAAATAGAAAAATCATAGACCAAGCCAATATATTTTTTAATCACGGTATTAGTGTTAGATATGATTTTATATTTGATAATCCTTTTGAAACTTTTGATGAATCACTTGAAAGTATTTCTTTGATGCTCGATGTGCCACAGCCTTTTTCTTTGAACATATTCTCCTTGAAATTTTTTCCTAACACTGAAATAACTGAAATGGCCAGAGCAAGAGGGTTTATTGGAAAATTTGTCACTGATGACCAACGGCAAGAAGACCATGATTTTTACCTGATTCGGCAAAACAGCGGAAACCGAGAAAATAAATTTATTAATTATCTCGCTTACTATATTACTAATATTTGTGGATCTCCGATATTATTAGAGAAGAAAGAAATTATGCAACTTGCAGAAGATTTCAAGGCATCGAAAGACCTTAGCGAGATTGAAAAGCTTATACGTCCCTATGTCCAGTAACTTTCAGTAATATCCGGTTAGAAAATTTAATGTGAAACACTAGTAAATATTAACTAGTTGGAGCATTATTATCTTGACAAAGAAATGAAAATTTCATTCGCGGCTACATACTGTACCAACGCAAAACCAATTACTTAAACCGCTAAAAAGCATATTGACCAAAGTATCACCACTCAGGTCGAGATCAAATAAACCATTGGCAATGAACACCGAAGAGCTGATTAACATTTTGACACACTGCTGTCCAAAACAGGACAGAATTAAAAAATGAATGTTGATTTTACTGTACCTTGTGAAGGCAAAAATAGATTTTCGCACACCAAGTTCCCTTTTTAATTTTTGATCAGTTGTAAATTCTAAAAGCATCAGGCTTCGTTGGTGCATACTAACAAGTAGTTTTTTATGTAATTCTGGAGGATGACGTGTCTTTTAATATCATCAATGAGTTACGTTTGGTTACACCTGAGCAACGCGGAAAAATTATTCAGGCAATGTACGAAAAAAACAAGAAATATTTTAAGGAAAACTATCCTGTAATTAATCAGTTTCTTGAAAGAAATACATGTCCATATCGTATTGATATGACGGCAACATATTTAAATGTTGTTGATATTCGAACAAATGAGCTCGCTCATCCTACTGCCGGATTAGATCGTTTTGCAGAAATGCTTGGTGGATGGACGCATAATGGATGGCAAGAACTTTTCAATTTAAGAGTTATTTATCCAGAGAAAGAGGGTGTCCACAACAAGTGTATTAAAGGAATGTTTAATCAGATGGATGCAAGCTTTCCAGAACACAAATCGATCTGGAACAATGGAAGATTGAATTTGAAGGAATTGCCTGACGGCCGAAGATTTTCTCCACCGATAGTGTTTATGGGTATTTTTCATGGTCTTCATATTGCACATCTTTTTAACACAACCGTTTTCACCGATGCCTTGTTTTTGGAGCCAGAACCTGACAGATTTGAAGTTTCATTGTATTTCCTTGATTATCAGGAAATAATCGGTCGACTCGGATCTTTTCATATTTATGTCGGAACAGATGCTAATGCCAGGCATTTTGCCAGGTTTTTTAATGATTACTCGGTCACTCAACATATGTGGGTGCGGGTTTTACCTGGGTATCCATCCGATAAAATGCCATTATTTGTTGAGGCTATTAAAGCACTACAGGCAACTCGCTCAGATACTGTTTTCGCCCATGACGACCACGTCCAGGGATTAAGAAATGGATGTAAAAACCTTGTTCGACACTTACCATTGCTTTCCGAGAGACCAAGGTTGTCGGGCAAGAGTAAAATTGCAGTTGTTGCATCCGGACCGTCTCTTATCAACGACTTAGGTTGGCTTCAAAAAAATAAAGAGAAAGTACTTATTTTCGCTGTCCATAGTTCTGTTCGTACGCTAAAACAGCATGGAATAAAACCAGACCTGCAATTCAGCCTTGACACACTCTTGGATAAAGAGACTGTTCAGAAGTTGGATCTCTTTGCCGATGTTCCACTGGTGAATAATTATAAGGTTGGAGAATCAGTGGTTGAAGCTGTTGACAAGATATTTCTTGCTGGAGATAAAAACGCTTCAAATGCAGTAAAACTCGTTTGTCCTTTACAATTTACAACACCATCAAGTACTAATTTGGCATTTTCATTTGCCTGTTTTTGCAAGCCGCAGGAAATTTATTTATTAGGTTGCGATATGGGGTTTCGCTCATTTGAAGAATCACATGTTCCCGGTCACCACAATGAAAACAACAAGTCTGGACAAGATGTATATAGAATGGCAAGTCAAATGTTGACTGCTCCGAATTTTAAAGAGAATAAGCCCTTTCAAACCACATCTTTTCTGAATTCAACTCGTATGGCAATTGAGGCTTCTCTTGCTGAAGCTAAAGCACTAATAAAAATATTTAATTTTTCTGATGGAGCACGCATAGACGGGGCAGTTGCAAGGCGAAGCGATCAAATGAAAGTTCCGCAATACAAAAGAAAGGGGAAAGATCTCGAACAGCTGTATTCCTGTTTTTTCACGATGCAAAAAAATAAAAACTGGAATCATTTCCAAACATCAGGACGAGATGTCTTGGTCTCTTTGAAAAAGCATTTTCTTGAAAATATCAAATTGGATCATTTTGACTGGGGTGATTTCAGCCGACGAATAAATACAGCATTATTTGCTGCTATGGAAAGTTGTGGGCAGGAGATGGGAAAAGATTATCGAATGGCAATCTACAACAAGGTGCTGCTTGATTTGTTATGTGCTTGGTATATATTTATTATTTTTAGGGACAATCTTGAGGAAGCCGAGTTGATTTACCAGGAAGGATATAAGAATATTAAGGCGATACTCGATGAATTGGAGTGGCCCGAAGATGTTACTCCTTCCGAATAAAAATACTGTTGCAAAGCAGATGGAAAATTTAGTAATTGGTTCTTTTCGCCAACGCATTTTGGGGCACGATAATAGTTGATTTCCATCCTTCAGTGGTATTAATTGATTGACTGTTTGAATATTTGTTTTCGTTGGATATGCTGTTCAGAGCTTTAGAACTGTATTTGAACCATTCATCCTTACGCATCACCCTAATGATTAAGTGTAACATAATTGGGAATAAATCAAAAGCTGAAATGTGCTCTTGATTGAGTATGTTTATTTTTGTTATAAGCTCCACTTGCTTTTGCTTTTGGATAATGCAGGCCTTGTATATATCAATCTCTTGTGCCAATTTTACTTTCATTTTGTATTTGGTTGAAGGGTGATTTTTCTTGACTGCATATAACTGTTCTTTTATCACCAGATTATTTTGCAAAACAGCGATTGTCGTAGTTGGTTTATTGAAGTAGTCGATGGATGCAGCAGTCATTTTATAGCTACGGTATTTATCTTGGATTTGTTTCATTTCCTCGTTAATATTACTAATCAATTTATTTTTTAGCTCTAGTGGTAATACATAATTAATTCTTTTTAATTTTGATTTATTAGCTAAACATTTTCGTTTTAAATTCTGCTCAGCCACATTCCAGAATTCCCATGTATGGCCTTTGACATCTTCGTCGGAAAGAGAAAAAAAGTTTTCTATCATTTTTGGAGTTACACTCACGTCGGGATTATTGCCCACAAAATCGTTATAATTTGCATCGAGTCTTTCATCAATTTCCTTATTAATTTTTAAAATATAGTTACGGGCTTCATCAAATAAAATTGAACCGATATTCGTTTCAAACATCATAGAAATAGTGGCATACCAATCTTGCATGTGTAAAATGGTGCTGACTTTCTCTTCCCCATAGATTCTTTTTAATTGACTGACAAATAATAGATTAGATATGGTCATATTGCTTGGCATTCCCGCAGGAACAATTCCTTCAAGGGTTCCAGAACCGATATAGCCACCTGTTTCTAAATCGATTACCCCGAGCTCCATATTTTCATCATCAGCAATAAAAAGGTTATCAACTTTTAAATCTCTAAGAACTAAACCCATTTGTTGCAACATAACTAACAATATTAATAGCTTGTTTCCAATCATTTTCATTTTTCCGACACTGTCTTTAAAGGCAGTCCAATATGCCTCCTGATCAAGGATATCTAGATAGAGTTTAAATAATTCTGAACTTTCAACTGTTTGATTCAGTAAAGTGTTGAGTCTATTAATGACTAGGCCTTTATCACCATAATCTAAAGTCATAAGTTCTAAAAATGAAGATTCATCAATCAGTTTGCCAAAACCACTTGCAATAAACCAATCCTTCTTTTTTCCTATACCAAGCGATATCGAATATAAACTTAATACTGAGTCCACTTTCGCACAAAAATCCTCAAAAATATCGTGTAAACCACTGTATACATCATAAAGATATTTCATGGTTCCGATATGCTTGTACTCGCTCATAAAACCAATTCTATCGTGGTTATTTAATAAAACTAGATCCCTCTCAAAATACTGGCATTTAAGATTGGCCAGAGTTTCTTTATTGTAAAATTCTCGAACCACTTTGCCTAAAAATGGTTCATCAAGAAATTCCATAAAGAACACATAGCTCCCTCCAATCTTAAATTTATCAATATATTTATCCCCGGAAAGCAGCAGAATATCCGAATAAGCATCTTCTACTTCATAAAGAGATACTTTCTTTGCGAAATCCAATTTATGAAGATGTTTCATCACCGTACTTATACTAGGAACTACTACCTTAATACCTACCTCAAATAATTTTTTGGCGAGCTGCCTTTCATGAGCTACAGCCGTAAGGTAGGCATTAAGATCAGTTATCATCTGAGGAGGAATTTTAACGACCATGTACTTTCCCTTCGGATCAGTCACCTGATAGCATACACTTTTAGAATGAGTGCCACCAAGCCGATACACCGTGAAACGTCTTTTTAGAGTTCTCCCTCCTCGCAAAAATTTGACTTCATATGTGTACCCTTTCCCGTTATTAATGAGCACATGAGAGCTAATCAGGGAAATCTGGTCGACTACTCCTTTTTGAAAGAAACTGGCGACACAACGGACAACTTCCTTGACCAGACCTGCATCAGCAGGTGCTTGAGGCATATCATACGAAGATGGGCTGTGATAATGAGTAATTGTTTGATGTTCTGGCAAGGTGATGTGAGGTAATAATTTTTTTTGTTCAGGAGTTTCTGAAAAGAGCCTTAAAAACCAAGGGTCCTATTATTCAAGATGTCAAAACTACCCTTTCAAGGTATCTTTAGCAACTATTATAGCGCTGATACAATAAACACATTAATAATGTGAAGGCTTAGCACCCTCTAACTATTGTGTTGCAACGGAAACTGGCCAGATTATTTGCCTGACCGGACTCCTCCTCTATCTTGATTTCTTCAACAAAGCCTGGTATACACCTCGTTGCAGGTGAACGAAGTTGATTAAAAAGAGGAAAGACGGTGTAAATCCGTCACAAGCCAGTCCTTGCTGTAAGCGATGGCTGCGGCGGCTGGGGTTATGCCCCATATCCAAAACCCGATAATCGGGTTTTTTATTCGAGGATTCGTCACTGGGGTTTCCCGGGAAGACGGCCGTTTTTGCAGGTTAATTCGCAAGTCAGAAAGCCTGCCTGCCCAGGTGGACGTCATCGTCCCCAATTCAGAGCCTACCACTGGAGTTCTCTGTATCCCCTTGTATTGTCTGGTTGTTCCAGGCGGTGCAGTATTGCGGATACGGAGACTCGTCTAATATCGTGAGATCAATTCCCCGTGTCCGTTACTAATCCCGATAAACGGGATAAGTGCCTTAGGCATTCGTTGAAAAAACTGAAACGATTTTCTAAGGAACTAAATTTCATTAGCTCCGAAGTCCACCGTGCGTGAGGCTTTGCGGCCCGTTGTTACATTAATCATGGAGAGACGGATGGATATGGAGAAAAACAGAGCAATGGGACAGGTAATCACCCGCCTTATTGCCAAGGAAAATTTGAGTCTTGAAGAATCGTTTGCGGCCTTTTGCCAGGTTTTGAGTAATGAAGTCTCGGACATGCAGCAGGGAGCCTTCCTTGCCGCTTTGACTGCCAAAGGTGAAACCGCCTCCGAGGTCGCCGGTGGCTGGCAAGCGGTCTATGAACTGGATACCAAAAAGGTGGCAATGGGTGATCTCGCCATTGTCGATAACTGCGGCACCGGCATGGATAGTTTCAAGACTTTCAATATCAGCACAGCCGCCTCCCTGGTTGCTGCCGCAGGCGGTGTTTCCGTCGCTCGCCATGGGGCGCGGGCCATCACCTCAAGTTGCGGCACCGTCGATATGGTTGAAGCCCTGGGAGTTGATGTTGAGTGCAGTGTTGAGCTTGTGGCAAAAAGTATCGCCCAGGCGGGAATCGGGATCTTCAATGGCATGAGCCCGAGTGTCCATCCCATGGCCCTTGGTCGGATCCTGTCGCAGATTTGTTTTGGCTCTCCTCTCAATATTGCTGCATCTCTTGCCCACCCAGCCCTGCCGAAAATTGCTGTGCGCGGTGTCTATTCACCGACTCTGCTGCAGCCGGTAGCCGAGGTCATGCAGGCAATCGGCTATACCGATGCCCTAGTGATCTATGGGGGGATCTCCGGCAGCGCCCAGGGCATGGATGAGGCATCGGTTTGCGGCACGACCTCAGGGGTGCGACTGCAGAACGGGGCCTTGACTCACTTTTCCTTTCAACCGGAAGAGTGTGGCCTACGAAGCCATCGTCCGGATGACCTTATGCCGGATGGTGATCGATGCACCGCCGCGGTTAAGATGTACCAACTGCTGGCGGGGAGGGGAGATGCAGCCCGGCTGGATGCAGTCATCCTCAACAGCGCCTTGGTGTTTTTCGTCAAAGGGCTTGTGGTAACGATCTCCGAGGGGGTGGGAAAAGCCCGCGAAATCCTTCTGTCCGGCCAGGCGCTGGCAGCCCTCAGGCGTTGGGTTGAGGTGCAGAATAGCGATCCGTCAGCAGGATTTGCAAGGCTTGCTGAACTGGCGAGGGTAGGGCGATGAGCGAACTGCTAACCATCAAGGTTGGTGCCGAGTATGTGCGATTTGCGACGGAAGGATTTGAATGCTGCCAACTGAACAAGGCCAGCGTCTTCCCGTTGGCACAGGCGCAAGAAGCAAAGTTGCAGTGCCGAAAACTGGTCGAGACCGGTGTGGCCGCCGTACTCATAAAACTGACAATTGATGAAGAACCTTTTGTGGAGTGAGGCGCTATGAAACTGGCAATGACTTCGTGTGGGGTTATGAAATATCAGGAGGACGACGGGGTCTTGCCTGAGATCCTCGATGATCATGTGGCGCTCCAGGTGGTCTGCTGCGCCATCTGCCGGACCGACGCGAAAATGTGGCGACAGGGCCACCGGGATCTGGTCTTGCCCCGGATTCTCGGCCACGAGATTGCCGGAATCGATGCAGACACCGGTCAACTGCATACCGTCTGGCCAGGTCAGGTCTGCGGGACCTGCCGATACTGCCGGAGTGGTCGGGAGAACCTCTGCGAGGAGATGCGGATCATCGGTTTTCACAGCGATGGCGGTTTTGCCCGAAGTGTCTCCGTGCCTCGACAGAGTCTTATCTCCGTTGAGTCCGATCTTGATCCCCGCCTTGTTACCTTTGCCGAGCCGGTCGCCTGTGTCCTGAACGGGTTGTCGCGTTTGCAGCCGGTGGCCGGGGAGAGGGTGATTGTCTATGGTGGTGGCGTGGTCGGGATGCTAGCGGCCTTGGTATTCAGGGAGCTGCATTGCCAGGTAACGGTCATTGAAAAGAGTGCTGAGAAAATTGCCAGGCTGCAAGTCCTGTGTGATAAAAATCTGGTAGTTCTCAAGAAGGATACTACCGAGGCCGACTATGATCTGGCCATCAACTGCTGCGCCAGTCATATCGCCTTCAGCCTTTGTATCACCAAGCTGCGCAAAGGCGGCCGACTAGCCTATTTCAGCGGGCTTGACAAGAATGAGGAGATCGGCACCAATCTTCTCAACCTTGTGCACTATAAAGAACTGGAAGTGTTTGGTTCCTACGGACCGAAAAGGGAGGATATGGTTAGGGCCACTGCCTTTTGTGTCAGGCAAGGCGACAATCTTGCCGGGTTGATTGAAAGGGTTATCCCTCCACTTGAAGTTGAGTCGGTTCTTCCCCGTATTCTCTCCGGCCAGGCCTTGAAATATATTGTTGATTTTTCCCTGCAGCAGGAAACTGCGCCGCCTGAACCTCAGGTGGCAAGGAAAAAGCCGACCGGCACTCCGCAGCTGTCGGCATATCTTAACGATATTATGGCGAAAACAGAGCCATTGTCGGAAAACATTCGCGATCGGGCGCAGAAAAAGGTCGATCATAAAACAAAACCCCTTGGTGCTCTTGGCAGGATCGAAGAGCTGGCTGTTCGACTGAGCACCATCCAGAAAACGTTGGTTCCGACGGTTAACTATCCGCGGATGTTTGTTTTCGCTGGTGATCACGGAGTGGTGGAGGAGGGTGTCTCGGCCTTTCCGGCCAAGGTGACCTTGCAGATGGTAGAGAATTTCCTCGACGGCGGCGCGGCGATCAATGTATTTTGCCGGCAGTTCGGCATTGAGCTGGCGGTGGTCGACATGGGGGTGAACGGCGATTTTGCCGACCATCCGCTGCTGGTGCAGCAGAAGGTCGCACGGGGCACAAATAATTTTGCAGTGCAACCGGCAATGAGCCGTGACCAGGCGCTGTTGGCCATCGAAAATGGCGCCCGCACCTTCCTGGCAAAACACCACCGGCAATCCGGTAATCTGGCCGGTATGGGCGAGATGGGTATCGGCAACAGCAGCAGTGCCACGGCAATAATCTGCGGAGCATCCGGGTTGTCGGCGGCGGAGGTCGCCGGGCGCGGCACCGGTGTCGATGACCGGGGTCTGGCGAGAAAGGTGGAAGTGATCGACAAAGCTCTGGCTCTGCATCAGTTGAAACCAGGAGATGGCCTTGATCTTCTTGCCAAGGTCGGCGGCTATGAGCTCGGCGGGATCTGCGGTGCCGTTCTGGCCGCCGCTTCGGTGG
>JAHJLI010000310.1 GCA_018821785.1 Pseudomonadota bacterium | reverse complement strand
TGTCAAGCAATCCTTGACAACTTTCTTGGGTTAAGAAAGGCTAATTACTCATAATTTCCTGTAGCCGTGTTAGCGGCGGTGTGATAATGCGTTAAAGAGGCGTTTTGAAAATGTTGGTTCTTGATCGTTGTTTTCCACCGCCTCAAAAGCATGTCTGAGACGGTGGAATGAGTTTGGAGCTTAGATTTCCACCTGTTCTTTCATGCGGTAGCTTTTTCCTTCAATGACGATAGTGTCGGCATGATGCAACAATCTGTCGAGGATGGCAGAGGTGAGTGTTGCGTCATTATTGAAGATTTTTGGCCAGTCTTTATACGCCCGATTCGAGGTGATAACCAGAGCACCATTCTCATAACGACCACTGATAACCTGGAATAGGAGGTCAGCACCACGTTTGTCGATGGGTAAATAGCCTAATTCGTCGAGGATCAACATCGAGGGTTTGAGATATTTCTTCAAACCATTTTTCAACTGACCGGTAGCCTGCGCCGCAGATAAGGTATTAATAACATCGACTGCCGTGGCAAAGAGCACAGAGTGTCCCCGCAGGCAGGCTTCATAGCCAATGGCGCTGGCAAGGTGGGTTTTACCAAGCCCGACCCCAGCTAGCAGTATAGCGTTGGCTTTATTGGCGATAAAATCGAGTTGAAATAGGTGTTTAACCTGTGCTTGATTTATCTTCTCCGGCCAGTTCCACTCAAACTGCTCCAGGGTTTTCACAACAGGAAAGCGCGCCATGGAGATCCGACGCTGGATGGAGTTGTCCCAGCGAAGCATGGTTTCCCCCTGGATTAGTTGGGCAAAATATTCCTGGGGGCTCCAGTTGTCCTTGGCTGCTGTCGCCGCCAGATCGCGATAGTGATGCTCCATAAAACGCAGCTTAAGGTAGCAAAGTTGTTCATCGAGCTGTTGCGGGCTTTTATTCATTATTTACCCTCCCTGTATAGATATCCATATCCGGCTCCTTAATCTCAAGATCCAGCAGGTCTTCGGCCCTTGTTAGATGCAGGGCGCCGGGTTCCTGACAAATATGCTTTCGTTGTTCGAGTAGGTTGGCGATATATTCACAGGAGAAGGCCTTGAACTCTAACGCGTCCTCTATGCTTCTGGCAACCTGGTCCCGGCCGTAAATCTCACTCAAGCCGACGATTTGTCTGATATGATGGATCAGGTTCATTTTACGTTCCAGAAGCCCTTGATAATACCGTTCGGAATTCCGGGAGAGTGCCAGGAACCGCATAAGGATCTTTTGGTCTTTGGCTTTTCTCCGCTGCTGCAATAACGCTTTTGGGTGATCTGGATCCTCAATGTCCTGATAACGATCGTAACTTCTTGCATGCCTGGCGATGAGTTTGTTGTCATGGTAGATGCATATTCTGTCGGGATAGTTCTTGACGGTTAACCGGACACCGGCGTATTCCGCAGGAACCGAATAATTGTTGGCATCCACGGCGATCCGAAATTGTCTGGAAGCCCTTAGCTGGGTGATGGTCCCGATATCATAGGGCGTAGTCGGTAAGGGGGATAAATGTGCGGCTTCTTCAGCGAACATATCTTTGGGTTTTTGCCGCGTTTCTCCATGAAGACGGACATTGGCTATGGTATCCAGCCAGTGTTGTACCGCCGGATTGATTGTCTTGAAATCACCCGGTTCCAAACCGGCGAGGAAATTCTTTTTTACATACCCCACACCATTTTCGACGATACCTTTCTCATTACCTTTGCCGATGCCACAAGGGATAATCTGGAAGCCATAGTGGTTGGAAAAATCCAGAAACTTTGGATTAAAAACAGGATCTTGACCAGTGATTCTCTGCAGCACTGCCGACTTGAGATTATCGACCATGATTTTAGTCGGTACACCACCAAAGTACTCCAGCGCCCGTTGATGACATCCCAGAAAGTGTTCCATGGTCTGAGAAACAGTGAACTCTACGTACATCATCCGGCAGTGGCAAAGCACCATGATAAAAAAGCTTAACCGTCTTCTGGTTTTGCCGACATTAATGGATTTACAAGAACCCCAGTCAACCTGGGCACATTCTCCGGGGGCAAAGAAAAGCTTCAGAAATGGTTTCTGTCGTTTCGGCCGGATCTTCCGGACGTAATCCTTGACGATGGTATAGCCGCCGGTAAAACCCTGGTCCGTTATTGTCTGGAACAACTGCTGTGCGCTGTAAGGATGGCGCTCCAGCATCCGGACGATATCTTCCTTGTAGGGATCAAGTTTGCTGACCGGCATTCCCGGTAATCTGGGCTGGAATGACTCTGTTTTCATCCACTTGCCGACGGTGCGTGCATCAAGGTTGAGCTTTGTCGCGATCTGTCCTGCTTTTAACCCTTCTTGCCGATACTGTCGAATCAGACAAAACTGTTCATAATCTATCATTGGCGCCTCCCATTATCTGTTGCAGCACCTGCCCAATAGAGCTGGGCTCCGTATTGCTTCGCACTGGTTGACGTCGGCAATCCAGAGCAAGAACCTGATACAGCGGCTTGCGGTAGGCGACTAACTGTTGGCGGATAAGCATCGTTCGAGCTTCCGCCAGAGTGGTGGGATCCATTCCAAGTCGCCTACTCAAAGTCTCGTCGCTGTAGTAACTGAGACCACGAGAGTCACTCACCGTTACCAGAAACAGATACACTGCTGCGGCGCTGTGACTGAGATAATCGATGTAGCCTTCGCGGACCAGACGATGATCAATCCAGCTGAACTGATCAGGGACCCGGCGGACCATGTCGGGCAGGATTGGATGTTTGTTGATTGTCATGACGGCCTCCTTTGCAGGTTGATGGTTCAGTGAGAATATCCTGCCCCAATTGTTGCAGACGACGACCGAAGTTGACTATATCATCTTGTAACGTAAAACCAGTGAAATGTGCTAAAAAACCCAGAAGTACGGGCTGATACGCCGACAAGAGATCTTGTAACGCATGGGCCGTCAAGTTCTCTGTATCACCTCGTTGTTCCATCTTTTTTGAGATTGAGTCATCTTGTAACGGTGTTGAGCCCGGCCTGTTTTTCCGCCAATACCCAGGATTACGCTTGCGCCACTCCTGGACCCGCTGAATATTATCAGGGCCTTGAAAGTAATTTTTGTTCTCCGATTTGGCGAGCCATTTCCGCTGACTGGTGCTCTTGCTTGCGCGTCGGCATTCCGGCTTTGAGCAGTATTTCTGCTTGGCGGCATTGCGAGGATCCAGCTTGAATAACTCCAGGCAGTGCCTACACCTACGTCTCTGTGGCTTTTGCATATATCTGAGTCCTCCTCGGATATATGTTCTCTATAAAAAACCGCGTGCCAAACAAAAATGGGAAG
>JAHJLI010000309.1 GCA_018821785.1 Pseudomonadota bacterium | reverse complement strand
CGGTGCCGCACCAGAAGATCAGATGTTCGATATAAGCGCATCAGTGGCATGGCTTCATAATCCACGTCCACAAGTTCACCAAGACCACTTCGTTCAGTCAACCACTGCCAGGTCGCAAGTTCGCTGCCAGGTTCGGCCATTCTGCCGATGATGCTGCCAAGTGCCGCTGCCTGCTGGATACCATTAAAGCCAGCTGATGTAAGAATTTCAGGAAGCCCAAGTAATTTCAAGATCTCCAGCCCCACATGTTCAACCCCAATCGACCGGGGACGGACCAGTTCTACGGAAGCAACATCAACTTCTGCATAAACAACCTGCTCTTCTTCCTCATTCTGGTCAACAGACTGCGGGGAAACCACCAACTGTGCAGCGTAGCGCTGTGCCAGCTTTTCTATCTTGTCCGAGACCACCAAAAATGTCATTTGTCCCGCAAGTATACTCTCAATGCGGGCACAAAGTTGCGGCCATTGCTCACGAGGCAGAGAAAAGTTCCTGCCCAGGTTGAGCAGGGTCTTCTGGCGTACTTTCCCGCCGATCCGTTCCGACGCAACTAAACGGTAGGTAAAATATGCTTCACCTGCTGCCGATGTGCTGGTTTTTGTCTGTCGAATATACATGCCTGATCATTTACATATTCCGTCGCGAAAGCCAACAAAATAAATAATATTATGGCACTACAGTACGACCTAACATAGCTTTGTCTGGAATTATTGGATAATTCCAGGGCGATGGAGCAGAATAAGTCGGAGTTGACACTCAGTGTGTTAAGTATGGGTTAGGGTGCGTTACCGATAGACAAACGGATCATTTGTTATTGGACAAAGGCTTAGTTCTTTTCGATGACAATTTTTAGGGGGATGACATGGAGTGAGCGTTTCGGTTGCTCGGTATATCCCAGTGACCAGCTGCTGCACCGGTAAGATCCTCCGAGCAGCACCTCGATATCCTTAACTATCCCCTGGACATTTATAACGGGATGACGAGAAAACACCTGGGGCAGGCCCTGGGTCAGGTTGCAGGCCAGGCAGCGGTTTGGCCTTTCGTGCAGGCGCAGTTCCATGACCAAGGTGTTTCCTTTGTTTTCGCGGTATGCCAGTTCGATGTCATAGGAGCCCTCGTCGGCGTCTCCAAAAAGAGCTTCGAAAAAGTCATTGGCCCGGTTTTTCGGGAAAATTAATGCGAGATTTTCCTTGGTTAGAGCAGTTTTAAATGCGTCGGTTGTCATGATGTCTGTGGCTAGGCCTGATGTTGTAAATAATTTGGTCAAGAACTCCTGATTTCGGGGGGTTGAGACAGACACTATACCAGTGCACCTGATTTTGTCAACCGATGTTGCGGCTGGTAACTCCCTGTGTTAAAGTGGCCGCCATGAAAACTGATGGAAATCTTCAAGCACCAGGGACCATCTCCAGGGTAGTAAATCTGCAGCAGCTCAACGAGTCACAATACGCTGCGGTAACCACTACGGCAGGTCCGGTGCTGGTAATAGCCGGTGCCGGAAGCGGCAAGACCCGGACGCTGGTGTATAGGGTAGCCCATCTGGTGGAACAGGGTGTTCCTCCCGAGTCGATTCTCCTGCTCACCTTTACCCGCAAGGCCAGTCAAGAGATGTTGTGGCGGGCAGGCCGGCTGTTGAATGAAACCTGTAGCCGGGTGGTTGGCGGGACTTTTCACGGCATCGCCAACATGCTCCTTCGGCGGCATGGGGCGCAGATCGGCTTCGGTTCTTCTTTTACCATCATCGATCGAGGCGATGCCGAGGGAATTATCAACCTGCTTAAGTCGTCGCTTGGGCTCGGCAAGAAAGACAAACGCTTTCCTTCCAGACGGGCAGTGATCAATATGATCAGTGGTTCGATCAATAAATCGATTGCCCTGGATGATCTCATTCAAGACCAGTATTCCCATCTAAGCGAGCACCTCCAGGATATTCTCACCCTCCAAAAGCATTATCAGGCTTTTAAATTTGACCATGGTCTGATGGACTACGACGACCTGCTGGTGAACTGGAAGCGGCTCCTTGTCGAGTCGCCCGAGGTTCGCCAGGCTATCTCGACGCGGTTTGCCTACATTATGGTCGATGAGTATCAAGATACCAACCTCATCCAGGCCGATATTATCAGGCTGGCTGCCGCCACACACGATAATGTCATGGTGGTAGGTGACGATTCGCAATCGATTTACTCCTTCAGGGGTGCTGATTTCTACAATATCATGCGGTTTCCCAAGGTCTTCGGCAATACCAGGATAATTAAACTTGAGGAAAACTACCGTTCGACCCAGCCGATTCTCTCCTTTACCAACGATATTATCAGAAATGCTGCGGAAAAATACACCAAAACCCTTTTCACCAAGCGCGAGGGCCGGCAGCGGCCGATGATTTTTGCCGCTGCGAGTGAGCGGGAAGAGGCGGCATTCGTTGTAGGGACAGTGCAAAGACTCTTGGCAGATGGCGTTGCTTTGACCGATATTGCAGTGCTTTTCCGCTCAAGTTTTCACTCATACAAGCTGGAGCTGGAGCTGGCCTCGGCGGCGATCGATTATGAGAAGAGGGGAGGCATGAAGCTGACCGAGTCAGCGCACATGAAGGATATGATAGCCTTTATGCGGGTGCTGGTGAATCCGCAGGATACTCTTTCCTGGAACAGAATGCTCCTCCAGCTGGAGCATGTCGGACCTACCACCGCCCAGAAGATTTCGGCGACCATTGTCCAGGCATCAGACCCGTTCCTGGCGCTGGCCAAATATCCGACCGGAAAAAGCTGGCAGGAAGGATTCGCCCGACTTGTGCAGCTCTTTAATGAGCTGCTGGCAGACGGGCACCGACTATCCGCCCTTTATGAAATCGTCCTTAAGTATTACCAGCCGATTTTTGAGCGTTTGTATAGTGATGATTTTCCTAAACGCCGGAAGGATATTGATCAGTTGAAGAGCATTATGGACGGCTACGAGGATCTGCAGAGCTTTATCGACGACACCAGTCTTGACCCTCCGGATGAAGGTACAGCCGACGGGAGTGGGCTTTCGCGATTGGTGTTGTCAACTATCCATTCCGCCAAAGGCTTGGAGTTTGAGGCGGTATTTGTCATAGGCATGGCCGACGGCCGCTTTCCTCATGCTGCGGCAACCTTCGGTGAACAATGGGAAGAGGAGAGGCGTCTTCTCTATGTAGCTGCGACTCGGGCAAAAAAATATCTCTACCTCACCTATCCGCGGCAACTGATGACCCAGGACAGACAGTTTCGCAGGGCCGGGATGTCACCGTTTTTAAGTGAGCTGAGCGGCGAACTCTATGAACGGGTTGGCGAAAAAATAACGGTTGAGCCTGATGTCTTCGATTTCCATTCCCGGGAAGAGTCATTTCCTCCGCCGCGAAAAACCAAATCGAAGAGGTTGGAGATGAGTGACTTTTCTTTAGGCATCAAGGTTAACCACCCATTTTTCGGCAATGGCACAGTTGCCAAAATGTCGACAGGAAGATCAATAGATGTGCTGTTTGATCGGCATGGTTTAAAAACTCTACACCTTGATTATGCGAAATTGACGGTTATTTGACACTTGGGGCTCCGATAATTACTTGAGGAAGCCCGCTGCACAATATTTTTACCAAAACGAAAAAATGACGAATATGACATACGCTGAAGTATTGGCGCATCTCGACGCCCTGCAGATGCACAAAATCAAGCTGGGGCTTGAGGCCATGCAGTCCTTTCTCTCCAAAGTTGGACGACCGGAAAAAGGTTTGCGTTTTGTGCACGTTGCCGGGACCAACGGCAAAGGCTCGGTATGCGCCGCCCTTGGTGAGGTGCTGGGGCGTGCCGGTTACCGGGTCGGCGTCTATACCTCGCCGCATCTGAGCAGTGTGCGGGAGAGGTTTCGCATAGGCCATGAATATATCAGCGAGGCTGCTTTCGCCGAATTGGGCAACAGGATTTGTCGGGTACTTGGCAGGGAGCAGATCACCTATTTTGAATTTACAACGGCCCTTGGTTTGCTGTGGTTTGCCGAGTCGCAGGTTGATCTGGTGATCTTCGAGACGGGCATGGGGGGGAGGCTTGATGCGACGAACGTGGTGACGCCTCTGGTTTCGGTTATTACCAGTGTCAGCATGGACCATGAAGCCTACCTTGGCAATACTCTTGCCGAAATTGCCGGCGAAAAGGCGGGGATAATTAAGACCGGGGTGCCGGTGGTCTCCGGGGCGGTTTCTCCTGAAGCAGCGCAGGTGATTGAGCAGGTAAGTCGGGCAAGGCATGCCCCGCTTTATTCATTACATCAAGAATTTGACTATGCCCTCGGGCCTGATACTACCTGGACGTGGGAAAGTGGCGATGCCTTTGGGAACCAGACAATCAAACATCTTCAGAGCAGCCGGGCAAGCCTGGTTCAGCCGGAAAATGACTCCCTGGCTGTTGCTGTCCTGCTGCTTTTACAGAAGATGGGTTTTTCGGTAAGCGAGCAAAATATTCGCACCGGGATTGCCGAGGTAAAATGGCCGGGGAGAATGGAATATTTCGAGCAGGATGTCCTCACCACCGATCAGGAGCCAGGGATTCGAAAAGGCGGCAAAAAACTTCGCTATCTTCTCGACGGGGCGCATAATCCCGATGGTGTTAGAAATTTGGCAAACACTTTATCGCGCAGTTTCACCTATCGAAAACTTATCGCCGTTTGGGGTTCTATGGTTGATAAGGATTTACCCGCCACCCTCGGGGCAATTGCTCCGCTGGTCGATGATCTGGTTTTTACCCGCCCTGACGGAGAGCGTGCAGCTGCACCCGAACAACTTGTCGCATTCCTCCCGGAGGAGCTGAAAGGTCGGGCGCGCTGTGTAGAAAACAACCGTCAGGCACTGATTGCCGCTCAAGATGTTGCCACTGAAGATGACCTGATTCTTGTGGGTGGTTCTTTGTATCTTCTTGGAGCGGTGCGGCAACTGTTGTTGGGAGACTTGGTCTAGTGGTGCATGATTATATCGATTTCGATGCCCCTGACGATGCGGAAATCCGGAGCGAACGGGCAAAAGCCAGGGAGATGCGTAAAACCAGGTGGTGGCAACAGAAGACCTCTTCCGGCCTTTGTCACTACTGCGGCCAAAAGGTCAATTTTCATGATTTGACAATGGACCATCTTGTTCCCTTGGCCCGAGGTGGCCGATCGACGAAAGAAAACCTCGTGCCCTCCTGTAAGAACTGTAATACTTTGAAAAAGACCATGCTGCCAATAGAATGGCAGGAGTTCTTAGGAGCCGGCGCGAAATAGCTCGTCCATTAATGCCATTCCCATCGATTATTCTTCTCGCAAGTTTTGGCGATTTAGTTTAAAGATCTTGAGCAAATTTTCTGATTTGGGTAATTAATTCAATATACGGACGGGTAGCTCAGCTGGATAGAGTATCGGCCTCCGAAGCCGAGGGCCGCGGGTTCGAATCCCGCCTCGTCTACCATTATTTTCAAGCACTTAGCGGAATTTCTGCTGAGTGCTTTTTTGTCTCCCCCACCGTATCCCCCACCAATGCAAAATTGTACTCGTTGATTCCCCGGCTGAGTTTTAAGCCAAGTCATTTCTTTTTTCTAATATTTTAAGATTAAGGGCTACAAGTAGGATTTTTGTAAGATTTCAAAGGTAACCTCCCAGCTCAACCAGGAAAACAATCAAGGGGGTACTTATGACCGAAGAACAACGTGACGATTTGATAACCGAACTGACTATCTATAGCCCTATTCAGATCCGCAAAATAATAAGTGAATATCAGCAACTACCCATAAAAATGGATTGTGAATATCCTTTTTATGAATTTCTGAAAGAGAAACTTGAAATCGAAGGGTATTGGAAGAAAGTCGGCCTTGCTTAATCAACTTCGCTAAAAGAGGAAAACTGTTTTTCAATACCAAGTATGCCGTGGCGTTCCTCGGATATTAAAGCCTCTATCAACAATAGAGTCCTGCTCTTTCCTCTGGCCCGAACCAGATTGATTAAAGTTTCCTCTTCTGGTGACAACACAACACCATGATAGTTGTTATTTACCGTGATTTTTTTTGCTTGATAAATACTGTGAGAGCCCATCTTGTTGCCTCCAAATAAAATTGCCGCAAGTGCTCTCAAGCCTTCGACGGCCTCCGAGGCCTCACGGTATCTCGGACACTTACGGCAAAATGTATTTGAAATAAAAATAGCCTTTATTAAGGTGCTGGCTATGCACCGTCGAAGTTTGAGAGGATTTCAGGTTATCGACACAGAGGGGAAAAATCAAGGGGTATCTTACCTTGCCTTTGATTACGTTTTCGTAATTCGACCAAAGGGTATCACTTTCGGGGCGTGGCCTGCCGCAAAACGATTGGATCCTGCTTGCTTCGCAGCTTCCTGCTGTTGTGTTTTCTTGCCGTCCATTGCAGAGGCCTTGCGGTGACAATACCGGGCTGCATTAGCGGCCATCTTGTCCCGCCGATAAGGGTCTTCGTTCGGATCTCTCATTATTCGAAGCATGTAGTCGAGCGGTGTTTCGTTCGGTGGCTCAACAGGTTTTTGCATTTCCCGTTTTTGTGCTTCCTCCTGACGTTTCTTTCTGGCTGATTCGGTTTTTGAGTTAGCACAGGCCAATGAACAATATTTCCTCTGTTTGTAGGCTGTTGAGCTCTCCAATCGCCCCTTATATCGCTTGCGTAAGAGCACTATTTGACAGCATTCGCAGCGCCTTTTTTTTGTGTCAATTGTCATGGTTTAAACCTCCTTTAAAAGCCGCTCATGTCGTTTTGAAACTGAAATAATTGTGGGAATGAGGGTTCATGCGGTGTCCGCTAAATAAAAGTTCTGGACATTTCGGTACCCCCCCTACCTGCGCCGACCAAGTAAGGGGGGGGGGCATCATCAGCCAGCCGCCTCTTCAAGCATAAGCCGCCGCCGCAAGCTATCTTGAGTCAAGGCAGAAGCCTGCCGCTTGCTTAATTGTGGTTTGCCTATCGTGTATTTGAACTTTTTCCCACGATACACAACATGCTTGCCGTCTTCAGATAGGACTGGAACATTCGATCTTTCCTGTGTTGCTCTTTCCATAACACACCTCTCAGTATCCTGCTGATTTTGCTTCATTAATGTAATATTCAAGCCGATGCTTCGCACCATACATTGGCATTGGCTTGAGCCCTTCAATAGCCACACTTCCACTAATTAACTCGTCACGAAAAACTATTTCAGCCACAACAGCCTCACGCAAGAGCGCCGCCGCCTTTGACATATTTGCCACCAGGCGGTTATATTCGGGCTTTGCCTCGGCACATATCTGCCGTGACAACTCAGCCGCCAGCTTCTCAAGCGCGCCTTTCTGAATGAGTATTGCCCTGGTTAAAACCTTCTCGCGAAACCGCAGCTCGTCAAGCCTGTCATCTTCGGGCTTTGGCATGGCAGGTTTCTTGCCACTCAAGAGCTCCTGGGCTGCAAGCGCAAGGTGGTCAGTTTGCTTCTCGTCCGCCATGTGAGAAAAAATTCGGTTCTTCTCATGATCAAGAGCAGTGAGTTCTTGTTGCATATCGGTAAGCTTCTTATAAGCAGACTGATATTCCGGGTACTCATTAAGTGATTTTTTCATTTTCTATTTTCCTTATAGTTTTCGCGGAATAATGATCCGCACTGTTCCGGCGAAGTGCCGGGGTTTGTGCTATTCAACAGAGGCAAAGCGCTGTTTGTTCAATTCAAAATTAACTGCAGCATGAGCCTCTTTTGCCTCAAATATCAAACGTTTCAGTGTGAACTTCAATGCAACAAAATCAGGATTATCCCTGGCAATTGCCTCAGCCAAAACCGAGGATTCCAAATTCAGCCACGCAACACGGTCTTTCAGTTCCATATGCACTCCTTAATGTTGTTGGGAAGGCGCTTCCATCCGTCTGGATATTCAGCGCCGGGAATTTCATATAAGCAGCCCGGCACATCAACACCTAAGATGCTGACAGCTTCGAGCCTTTCGCAGTTTCGGCAGGGTTCAGATGAGCCGGCCAAGGGGGGTAATTCGGGCTTGCGGGCATCAATAGAAGGCACTTCATTTTTTAAAACATGCCTACTTTGGTCACTGCCAAAACTGACAAAAGCCTCATTTACCCCTTTTGTCAGTTTTGGCAGTTCGTCAGGTAGGCACTTTTCAGACTTTAAGAGGGCTAAATATTTCATCGCGACCCCCCTATATTTAAATGAAATACCGTTGCTGGTCTTCCTGCCGTCTCGACTCGTTCCTCAATCAGATGATTGTATTCAACCAATAGCTTTAATGCGTCTTGCACTTTTTCAGTGTCCGTCAACATCGACCACTTGGGCCGGGACACATCACGGCTTGAAAAGGAGGTGCCAAGATCGCCTTTTTTGATACGCTTGAGAATTGCTTTTGCGGTCGCTACACTTGGCTGTGCTCCTGCCGTATATGCTCGTTGTGCATGAGTTTCCAAATACTCGCCCCATGCCAAGGCCTTCAGGGTGGCCCGCTTGCCAACCGATCCGCCCCCGCTCTCTGAAAGATGAATGATTAGAGCCAACGAAGGAATTAATTTTCGATATTTGGCAAAGTGGCTTTCGAGGGCCGGGTGAAGATCGCCTTCTCTTAACCGGGCTTCAAGATCAGTTCGCCATTCAAGGAAAAGCTTCAACCCTTCAGGATCGAAACGAAGATAGGGTATTCCTTCCGGTTTCCCGTCAATATCGGTGTCCAGTTGTGCGCCTATGACTGCCGGGTCCATTTTGTCTAAATAGTCATAAACCTTAAAAGCCTGGTTTTTTGCTCTTGTGTCCGGTGGCCTGTCAACATTCTTCCAGGTGGGGCCATTGTCAGGCCAAACCATCAACCCGAACCTTTGAATCAATCCATCGTCGGCAGTGCCGCCTTTGATCGCTTGACCGATATATTCCGCCACTCGTCCGGGTTGCGTGCCCCCCAGAAGAGAAAGGCAAACTGCTTCAATATAAAGATTCAGGCCTCGTCCTATCCGGTCAATGGTATAAGAGCTGTCACCATTCCAGCCGGTTAGGTAGAAACCTCGTCCCTCTGCTTGGTCTTCACGGTCCAGCCCCTTTAAGAGTGACACGAGTTCATCGCGATGAATCAACAGGCCATTTCGATTGAGCCGTAAAACTTCACCCAAAGAAGCCGGGCTTGTATCGTTTGTCATATACCGCCGAAGATTTGGTGCCTCTGGTTCATCAACTGCCAAAACTGCCAAAAGCTCTTCATCGGTCTTGTTGCCGATATCCCTTTTTACGGCTTTTTCATTTGCTTCTGCTCGTAATTTTGAGACTGCAAGGCTTGTTTTGTACTGGCTGAATAATTGCTCATGTTCTTCATTGGCAAGGGCAACCAACCTTTTTAAAGGAGCCAAGGCCTCTTCTATTGCGGGACTCTTTAAAATTCCAGGCCTGCCGATAATCAGTGTCCAAAGGTTGGAAACTACAGTCCAACCTGTATGCTCTTGAGGTCGAATACCGACCTTTCGACCGATAACCGCCGCCAGTGTCGTCATGATACCAACTGCCACAAAATCAGGAGGGCATTGCAGCCGGTCAGAAATATCTTTCGCCCATTCCCTGAGGTTTTCCGGCAACAGGTCAAAGTCGAAAGCTGCAACCGGCAACAATTCATCAGGCAACGGCAATGGTTCAGGCCTTTCAGGCGTTATCTGTTTGGTGTGTCCTTCCGCCCACAATAATTCGCCGCCATTGGTAGCCATATAAGTCTGCTGGCTTGCTTTCGTCAGTGTCACGCCATTCACTGAGAACATTTCGCCAGCCTCTTTTAATGCAGCTGTCCGGTTGCCATTATGCTCATAAAAAGTGAAGAGGTCGAAGGCATCGCCAAAGGTGCCTACAGTTTCACGATCTGATTCATGGCTGGATATCCATTTTCCATCTTTCACAGAAACGCCAGCACTACCACTTGAGGAATTAGGAGAAAGATACCTTTGGCCATGCTGCTTATAACCATACGCCAAGAGGCAATCTTCTACCTGAAACGCATCATTATAGGCATCTATAGGGCTTGCTGTGCCGCTTGCCATACGTTCCATAGCTCTTTGCCGGGCAAGCTCCCTTCTCTCTCTCAGAGCGATTTCAGCCGCTTTTATGCGTTCTTTTTCTGCTGCAATCTCTTTCGAAAAATGGCTTTCCCAGTCAAGAAGGTCGCCGGGTTCAATATGGTATTCGTAATGCTCGCCCCTGTTCGGTAAATAGCAGATCTGGCCAGCCGCTTCAGTCTTTCGGTCGGGGGTGATCCCGGCCTGTTCCAACAAGTCGTTGAGGATCTTCGAAACCAACACATGATCTTGGCCGGGACATAGTTCATCATACGGAAAGATGATTCTGCATTTCTGATTGTCGAGGGTTGCGCTCTTTGTCAGATAGGCTAAAAACTTGATCCCTGGGAGTAGCGCCTTAATCGTATCGACAACATGCTGGAAGGTGTTCGGGTTCTCGTCAATATCCAGCCAGGCACCGCCGAATTGCCCATGTTTGCGTTGAATCTTGTGCGCCCTGGAAAGCTCTATGGAGAATATCCCCCATAGAGCTTCACTTTTAGCCACACTGGGCGGCTTTCTGACCATTGCCACAATGTCATCAATGGTCGTTGTTAGATATTTTTTCGGATTTGTGGGATGGTTTTCCGAATGAAATTGTCCGACCCCTGAACAAAAACGCAATGAGTCGCCGGTCAAGACTTCAACATCCTTCGGCATGTCACTAATAAATTGACGATCTCTCGATACTGAGTTATTATTTTCATAGTGTGATTTTTGTTGTAAGCCCCTGACGGTCTGCAAACCGTTCCGGGGCTTTTCTATTGAGAGAGCCATTTTAAAACCTCCCTTCTGTCAAGATGCGACCGACCGCAGTTGTCCCGATCAAGAGTTGCTATCTGGACGGGTATAGGACTTAAGCTTTGCCGACATCCAAACACATCACTGCGATTGAATCCGTTCACATTGGCTTTCAATGCCATAACGAAGGGTTCGCCGCGAGTTTCGAGTTCCAAGAATTTTTTGCCGGTCATCGTTAGGCCTCTCGGTTGCCAGGAATAACCCTGTTTTTTTCCATGTGATCGACAACATCATCAAGACGATAGCGGACGGATCGCCCTATTTTTGAGTAAGGTATTCCTCTTTGAATGAAACGGTCATTTCTCAATGTTTGTTCTGCGCGCCCTGTAATTCTCGAAACTTCTTTTTCATTGAGCCATTGCGGTGTATTCATTTTTAACCCCTTGAGAACAATTGAAGAAAAAAAATCCCCGTAAGCTTTAATTAGCCTACAGGGACAGTTATAAATCAGGGGGGATATAAAATATTTCCGGAAATTTTTAGAAAATTCGGAAGTTCTTTAAAACCTATTTCATTTCTTGAGAATCCTTCTGGTTGTATTTTGTTAGATTATGCTTCTTCATATGATTTATTTCGTCAATCCAACCTTTTGCACCGTAATATAATGTAGCGGTCTTTGTTTTTGCTCCAACTCCAAGTTCTCTTCCCACTCGATCAAACATGTTTTCATCAACAGGTAATCCAACATTCTTGTTGAGCTCTTGAATGCGATAGTAGACCTTTAAAGCGTCATTTCTCGTCTTTCGAATATCATTTGAGTGAGTACCTTTTTTATGAGGTTTTCCGAAAACATCGTCCCAACTTGTCTTCGCCTTGAACCATACTTCACGATAGGCATCAATAAACGCAAAACAGCACCAGCGGGGAACAGACATTTGATTCATATTGCAGATGAAAAGTGCTTCAAGTATTCGTGCTTTATCTCCAGTAGAAATATAATTATCTGCAAGATCCTTCAATTTGATAGCTGCATCCCACTGAAATGCTGGGCCGCGATCGCATGGATGATGCGCCGTACTACTCCAAATTTCTTGAGCCTTGCTAGCGTCTTCAGCAGTCCAAGTGTAGAAAGCTTTGTACGCTTCTTGTCCAGCATTTTCAATCGGTAGATATTCGTCTAAAATGATCATTGCAACCCCCTTATGGTCGCTTCCCTAATAACAATCACCGGGCGAGCCGTTAGGGAACGGCTTTTCGGGGATCAACCTAGCCCGGTGGTAAAAAGAAACTATTTTATTGCTCGAATTTTTCCCTCTTTAGGTCTCATTGCATCGTTTAGAATATCGTCAACATCATCAGAGGCTCGACGCAAAGCCTCATCCCGGTAATGGATGTATCGTTGCGTCATTTGTGGGCTTTTGTGTGTGAGAAGCTTTTGTAAGGTAATCATATCTACCCTACCCGAGCTGGCCAGCATTGTGGCGTAGACGTGGCGTAAGCCTTGAAGGGGCCGGAAGTTAGCTGGTAAACCTGCAGCCACTTTGATTTCTCGCAAATCTTTTGAAATATCTTTTCTTGGTCCACCGGTTCGCGCCGGAAATACGTATTCACTTGTTTTTGGAATGGTTGAAAATACCTCTTCGGCATTTTTGTTCATCGGAATCTTCTGGCTTTTGCCGCCCTTGGGCTCATTGATAAAAATAAACCCTCGGTGAAAATCCAGGTCATCCCAGCGTAATTTGAATATTTCACCACGCCGCATTCCAGTAAAAAGTGCCAGCTTCATCATTGCCGCCGCTGTCTGGTGGGGTGTCGATTCTATGACAGCGAAAAGGGCTAGTAGGTGGTTTGGTGACAGATCCTCTGTCTTGATGTTGTCGACAGGTGGCAGGCTGATTTTAAAGGGCAGGGGAGGGCATAAGCCGCGGTCAACACCAAAGTTGATAATACGTCGGAGTAATGCGAGAACATGCTTGGTGGTTTGCGGTGATTTTTTCTTGAGTAGGTTTATCCTGAGACGGTCAACATCGAGTCTGACAATTTCCTTAGGTTCTTTCTGCGAAAAGCCTTTTTGTAAATAAAGTTGCCACCGGCTTATATCCGTTTTGGTGGCCTCACCTCCGGGTAAATGCTTTCGATATTCATTCCAAAGTCTTTCTATTGTCCATCTGTCGGCAAGTTTCGCCTGTTCTTCGCGTTTTTTTTGGTTGCTCTTTTGCTTCCCCTCGATCCTCTGTGCTCGGAGTCCTGCCGCCCGTGCTGGTGTCATATCATCCTGGTATTGTCGACCGGCTTTCTCTTCGGTAAGTTTTCCTTCCCGTTTGTACCGGATATAATAAATGCGTTCGGTTCCCGCTCTTCCGACTGCATTCCCTTCTATGTAAAAAACGCCCGGATAACTTGTCTTAAAACGTTCCTGTTTTGCCATGTTGTCACCTAAGCCAAAAGTCTGTCCCCCAACGTATCCCCCACCTTTTGCATAAATATAACGGTATGTGATGGGAAGTCAAGGTAAAAAGAAATAGATATAACACATTGAATATAGGATAATTACTTACATACAGGTAAAAACAGGGAAAAAGAAAATATCGGCCTCCGAAGCCGAGGGTCGCGGGTTCGAATCCCGCCTCGTCTACCAAGTACAAAACAGCCACTTAGCGGGACTCCTGCTAAGTGGCTGTTTTGTTTTTATGGTTGAGCCACGAGTATCCATAGGAAATTTTATGGCTCACTGTGGTCGTCCCATCCCTTTCCCAAAAAAAGAGATAGATAGAGCAATTGCAAGCGGATGGCCAATTGATTTGAGCCATTGGTAGTTTTCCTCGGCGCATTTTCTATAGAATTTATAATAATTGTAACGTTTCAAAGTGGATAGGTTGTCCTGTCAGAAATGTTTAGTATTTCTTAAAAAAATGATGTAAATAAATATGTGATTCTTTATGTGTGCTCCATTTGAATTCAAATTAATAGTGTTATTATAGTAATTTACCTTTGGTGCATAATTGTTGGAGGGAAATGATGGAAAAAAGAAAGCATCTACGTATACCGATGAAAAACCTTTGGGTTGACGTGGGTGATGGAGTTGAAGTTTTCCGGGGTATTGTTTCCGATGTTTCTCGATCAGGTATAGGTATTGCAGGTTTGCCGGAACGCCTGAATGTGGAGACAAAAAAAATGAAGATCATTATTTCTGGAAAAACAGGTCTTATTTCAATGAATGTCGGGTCAAAATGGTGTGCCGATGGTGGGGCCAAGAAATCAGTAGGTGTTGAGATTGATTATGCTCCGGGGAGATGGACAGAATTTGTAATGGGTTTTGAAGGTACTTCTAAGACATTTTGAGGAGCTAATTCTGATATTAACGAAGAGTTGAGTGAAGATTGCCATTTCTGACCAGACCCCATCGGAGTGGTTGCGATGGTCCTTCTGGTGTGGACAACACAAATTTCTTTTTTGCTAAGAGCGTATCGTTCCAAGAAATGCCAGGAAAGTGCAGCGAACACAATGGTCGCAGAGGCTGAAATGACGAATAAAGAGAAAATGGAGATACCGGGCAACAGCGCTGCAACCGACTGTTGAACAGGAAAGGAATAAATATAGATGCCATATGAATAATCTCCTGCCCGGTTGTAGTTCCTTATAAGCCCGGAAGGGATAAAAGCTATGTACAGCAAAATATAGGCAATCGTGAGCATATAGACAACAAAGAACAGGTGCGTGCTGATAAAAGCCGATAAGAGCAAAGCTATTAAAGACAGCCAGAAATACCAGAGAGAGAGTTCTATGCGCATTTTCATGACATAGAAGGCGGCACCTGAAAAGAACATGAAGAAGAGTCTGGTAAATTGACAATCAGTAGAGATGTAGAAGTGGCGAATAAAGACCAAAAGACCTGCTAAAAAACAACTCACTAAAATCGTTATTTGAAAAAAATATCTCCCATGCTGTTTACTAGTCCGCAAAATTAGCCAGATAACAGTCAATATCATATACAATCTTATTTCATGGGGCATTGTCCAGAGGGAGCCATTGACTACATTCTTATAAAGGTTTTCCTCAAAAACCCCCGGCAGGTCGGATGCTACTCCAGTGAATAAAGTTACACATTTTAAAAAATAATAATATGTCCTTGAATCTGTAAGATAGGAAGAAAGAGGTAATGAAGTAAAGAAAACGCCAAGCCCGAAAACAGTCAAGAGCAGCATTATCAGCAGAGCAGGGAAAATTCGAAGGATTCTGGCCCAGACAAATTCGACAAGGCTTTGTCGGGTAAATAAACTGGAAGTAACGAGAAAGCCACTGATAATAAAAAAAATATCAACTGCGATTGTACTTGAAGAAAAGCAAAGCGACTCAGTAATTCCCTTAGTTGAGCCTGTACGTGTTGCCATCGCGAAACTGTGGGATGCCAGTACAGAAAAAGCCGAGACGATACGGATGAGGTGGAAATTATTATCTTTGCCTTGGCTGAAAGAAGATAACTTCATGTATTCGTCTCTTGTAGTTACCCTGTGGACAGGCAGCCTGGTTGCCAAAATAGTTCTATCAGTAACATTGTCAAATCCTAGAGTGACGCAGGTACCTTACGAGAACTATGATCATGTCGCAATGTTTTTTTGTCATTTTTGCAGAAGGTTTTTAACCTGAAGCTTGGGGCGATGATGTGTTTCAGATGTGTGTATCCTCTTTCCTTTAAACACCTTGGTGTAATAGTTGGCAAAGGCGATGCAGATGCGGTAAAGTCTTATAAAAGGACAATATAAAGTTTCTCGTATGAAGAGTTAGGCTTCGCTGGGCGTACTTTTTGACAACCCAGGTGCACAGCACAGGACACCCTTCGAGAACCGAGTATCAACTGCCGCCAACAAGGAGAAAAATAATGCCGGAAAACATTAAAGTCGGACAAAGGATTAAGGATCTGAGAATTGCAAGAGGGCTTTCAAGAGAGGATGTTGCAAGAAAATCCGGGATATCGGAAGAGACCATTGCCAGTATTGAAAGCCATCTGGTCTCCCCGCCTTTGGGAAATCTTGTAAGTCTGGCGCAAGTGTTTGAGGTTTCGGTTGGAGATTTTTTCGGGGAGAAAGGCGATTCTTCCTTTTGCATTGTCAGAAGCGGTGACCGAAAACCAGTGTCGCGCTTCAATTCCAGCGATGGCAAGTCTTCCGGTTACAGCTATGAGGCTCTTGGTCAACAGAAGAAAATAAAGCAGATGGAGCCTTTTCTGGTAACCCTCACCCCTGCTGAGGTTCGGCAAGCCGAACCGAATCAGCATATTGGGGAAGAGTTTCTATTTGTGTTGGAAGGAAGGGTCGAAGTTAAGCTGATGGATCATACCGACATCCTCAACCCTGGTGACTCTATTTACTATGATTCGACTATGCCACATATTGTCGCCTGCCATGGAGATCAACCGGCAACTATTCTGGCGGTAATATATGCCAAGGATGAGATGATAATCCTGTAAGCCGTTGGGATGTTACACTCTTCCAGCTTGAAATAAGTATTGGTTGATTTTTCCGACCAAAGGTCTTGTCATAAAGGCAAACCTTTGGTCGGATGTTTTATTTAACCGGCATTGTCCAGTGAAACGGATCGTCGGTCTTGCCGTACTGAATGTCCATAAGATCTTTAAAGAGTTTTGCTGAAAAAGGTCCAACATTGCCATCGCCGACAGTGATTTCCTTGCCGTCGAATTTAATTTTGCCGACGGGTGAAATTATTGCTGCAGTTCCCGATCCGAACACTTCCTTGAGCAAGCCCTTTTCGTGAGCTGCAAAGACCTCATCTATACTGAGTTGTCTTTCCACTACTTTGACGTTCCAGGATTTTGCCAGTTGAATAACCGAGTCTCTGGTAACTCCGGCCAAAATGCTTTTGTTGAGTTCCGGGGTGATCAACTCATCTCCTATGAAGAAGAAGATGTTCATCGTGCCCACTTCCTCTATATACTTTAGCTCAACGCCATCCAGCCACAATACCTGAGTATATCCGTCCTTGTAAGCAAGACTCGTGGCATAGAGGCTCGCAGCATAATTGCCGGCGGTCTTTGCCTGGCCGACCCCACCTCTGACAGCCCGGACGTATTCTTTGGTAACCCAGATTTTCACAGGGTTGAAGCCTTCAGGATAGTATGCCCCGACTGGAGATAGAATGATAAATAGCCGGTAGGTATTTGACGCGCGAAGTCCGATGTAAGGGTCTGTTGCAATTATGGTCGGACGGATATACAACGATGTTCCAGGGGCGCTCGGAACCCAGTCCTTGTCGATTTTCAGAAGTTGCAGAAGTGCTTCTAAGACAAATTCTTCGTCAAACGCAGGGATACACAGTCGGTCGCCGGATGTGTTGAGACGGTGCAAATTATCTTTTGGTCGAAAAAGTTGTATTCCACCGGAATCGGTTCTATATGCCTTTAAGCCTTCGAAAATTGCCTGGCCATAATGCAGGACCATGGTGGAGGGATCCATGGCAATGGGACCATAAGGTTCAATGCGAGGGTTGTGCCAACCATCCTGAGGATTGTAATCCATATTAAACATGTGGTCGGTGAAATACGTTCCAAAGCCAAGAGCGGAACCCTCAGGATGCTTTTTCAGTGTATCAGCTTTTTTGTATGTAATTTCCACGGCTGCCCCTTTATTCTAATGGTT
>JAHJLI010000308.1 GCA_018821785.1 Pseudomonadota bacterium | reverse complement strand
TATATCTTCTGAAATACGGATAACACCGCTTCCCCAAACGGTTGAGACAATTATTGAGCCGTATGATGATGGTTGGCCTGACTATGAGGAGTCTTTTGTTGATGTTCAGGCGTGATAATAGTCTGCTGCGGGATAGTGTTGCCAAATTTCAGTGAATATTGTCCGTTTTTGACGGAAAAGGTCTTGGCTATCTTGGTCCAATGCCAGTTTGTTGGTTTCAGTGTAAAAATAATTGCCAAAGCTGTCGGTAAAAGATAGCTTCGACGCATTGGATGGGATGGCCCTTCGTTGGAAAGGGCTTTTTTTAGGAAGGCCGAAGAAAGCAACTACCTATCACCCTCACCCCAAATGGAGAAACAAAAGGCCTTGAGCTTGCACAGCTTCAAAGCCTTTTGCGGATTGTTCAAGGTAATACTTACTCAAACCTTGGCAGTTTCCTCGATTTTATCAACGCGTACGGCACATGATTTATACTCCGGGGTTCCCGAAACAAGGTCACGGTGTTCAGAGGTTAGAACATTGGTCAGAACATCCTGGTGGTGGAAGGTCATAAAAACATTGCCCGGTTGGGAACGCCTGGTGACTTTAGCCATCACCTTCACTTCCCCTCGCCGTGACGACACCTTCACCCATTCTCCATCCTTGATATCGAGTGTTTCCGCATCTTCAGGGCTGATCTCAACCTTCTCGATGGGAACGAGTTGCGAAAGGCCTTTGACTCTTCTCGTCATGGAACCATTATTATAATGCTCCCTGATGCGCCCGGTAATCAGCACCAGGGGGAATTTCTCATCCGGCACCTCGCCCGACCCCTGATGGTCAAGGGTCAGGAAGGTGGCAAGGCCATTGGCTCGGGAAAAGACATCCGTGTAAAGGGTGGTGGTACCAGGGTGACTCTTGTCGGGGCAGGGCCACTGAATGCTTTTCTCTTCCAGACGGTCGTAACTGATTCCGCCATAGATCGGCACCAGGGAGGCGATTTCGTCCATGATTTCCGCAGGGTTCATATAGGTCATCGGATACCCCATGAGGGAGGAAACCTTACACAGCACTTCCCACTCTGCCATACCGGCCAAAGGTGGAATAGCTTTGCGGACACGCTGTACCCTGCGTTCTCCGTTGGTGAAGGTGCCGTCCTTTTCTGCAAAACTAGCGCCCGGCAGGACGACATCTGCAAAGCGGGTGGTCTCTGTATGGAAAATATCCTGGACTACCAGAAACTCGACCGATTCAAGAGCCTTACGCACATGGCTCAGGTCCGGATCGGTATGGGCCGGATCCTCCCCAAGGATATAAATGCCCTTGAATTTGCCACGTACGCATTCATCAAGCATCTCGATCGATTTCAGGCCCGGGTATTTCTTTATCTTCCTCCCCCAGGCGTTCTCAAATTTTTTCCGGACCTTTGGATCAGTAACCGGCTGGTACCCTGGCAGGGTACCCGGCAGAGGTCCAAGGTCTGAGGCGCCCTGAACATTGTTTTGTCCCCTGAGGGCCATAATGCCGGTTGAAGGACGTCCGATCTGGCCGCAGACCAGGGCCAGATTGGCGATGGCCATTGAGTTTTTAGTCCCAGTCAGGTGTTCGGTTACGCCAAGGCCATAGACGATCATTGCCTTGTCGGCATGGGAATAGGCCCGGGCAGCCTCAATGATTTTATCCCTGGACACACCCGTCAGTTTCTCGACCCGGTCGAGATCATACTCGGCGACCTTCATTTTCAATTCATCAAAGGCTTCGGTCCTTTTGGCAATGAATTCTTTGTTTTCCCAGCCGTTTTTTATAATGACATTGATCAACCCATTCAACAGGGCGATATTGGAGCCCGGTTTCAGATTCAACCAGACATCGGCTCGCTCGGCCATCCAGGTCATGCGCGGATCGCTGACGATCAGTTTTGCACCATTCCTGATGGCCTTTTTCAGGTAGAGGGCAACGGTAGGATGCGCCTCCGTCGGATTGGATCCAAACAGGAACAACACGTCCATTTCCGGCATCTGAGTGAAAGAGTTGGTTGCAGCACCAGCGCCAAGGCTTGTGGCCAGACCGGCCACGGTGGGGGCGTGTCAGACCCGGGCACAGTTATCGACATTATTGGAACCGATAGCGGTTCGAACCCATTTGGCTAAAAGATAGTTTTCTTCGTTGGTACATCTGGAGGAGGAGAATCCACCTAGCGTATCAGCACCGTATTTTGCGATAAGTTCGTTAAACCTGCTTGCCACCAGTTCCAGTGCCTCATCCCAACCGGCCTCCACCAACATCCCATCCTTCCTGATCATAGGTGTCGTAATTCTGTCTGGGTGGTTAATAAAACCATAGCCAAACCTTCCTTTGACACAGAGACTTCCTTTATTAACAGGGTTTTCCCTGTCTCCTTCCACACCCACAATTGAAGTGCCACGTACTCCAAGGTGAATACCACAACCAACCCCGCAGTAGGTACAGACACTGCGAACGTGTCTGGTTGGCCGCAAGCTGTTTTTGAATGACAGTGCTCCAACGGGACACCTGACAACGCACTCGCCGCATGATTCGCATCTGGAATCGGCAATAGGTTTATTTCCACATGTCGAGATCAAGGTATTCACGCCTCGCTGGGCATAATCAATTGCATTAATGTTTTGCAATTCATCACAAGTGCGGACACATATACCACACAGGATGCACTTACTGTGATCCATATCAAAAAATGGATTAGAGGTATCCATGGGGAGATTACGAGCCGTTCGCCGGTATCGTTTCATATCATCAGCTGTAATGCCGACATAATGGGCTACGCGTTGCAGCTCACAGTTTGCATCTGCTTCACAGGTCAAACAGGTCATAGGATGATTGGCTATCAGCAGTTCAACCGAACTCTTTCTAATCTGCTGTACCTCAGGGTCCTCAGTGTTGATGACCATGCCTTCCTTGACTTGCTGTTTACATGCTATGACAATCTTCCAGTCGTCAATTTTTACAACACACACCCTGCAAAAACCGGCAGGGTCTAGATCGGGATGGTCGCAGAGATTGGGGATATACAGACCATTGGCCTGGGCGGCCCGGAGGACGGTCATTCCCTCCTGTGCCTTTATCAGCAATCCATCTATAGTGATGGTGACTTCCTTCATTTAGAATACCTCCGTTTTTTGCTATGGCTATTAGGTTTATCTTGGGTGAGACACGTGATCGGAATAGGGATGTTTCTGTATTGTGAATGACTTCAAGATTTTTTTTCCTCCAGAAAGGAAGATTCCCACTATTAACCACCTGGTTTTTGTGAGGGGAACCAAGCACACACATCGCCGGGGTCAGGGATGTAAAGAACGACTCCACTCAGTGCGCGAAAACATCGCCGCCCACTATATCAGAAGTAAAATAAATATGCAAATATTGCATATTTATTTTACTAAGAAAATCTAGCCAGTTGTCAATTGCCGAGAAAAACCATGAGCGATGATGGAGCAACTGTTACGAGCGTGGTGCTATGTTGGGACCGAACAGTCCCTGGAATCGTTCATCGGCGAGGTTTCGATCTGTTTTGGCAGTGGACGGTATTTTTGTTCATCAGCTCGGAAGCCTGCCGGGGGCAGCACAGTGCCCCCAGGCAAGCGTACGTCTTGTGAGGAACAACCGGCTCATCGACGATATTCTGTTGATGAATGGTGATATGGCTCCAGGCTTTATTGTAATCTAGGTCGTTTTTAGCTTTTCCTAAGGGCAACTCAATGATTCAACAATATTCTTTTTATCAGCATCAGCAGGTGGAGTCATCCTTTTGGAAAGCATGTCCATAATGCTTCCAGCCCCTTTTTCCTCTAACAGTCATACCTTCTTTTGAAACTCGAGACGAAACTTCATCGGGTGTCCTGCGAGTAGTCCTTGGTGACAGGAGATTCGTTCTTGAGATAGGAGATGATTTTTCCGAGGAAGTTCTGAAGAAACTCACTGTTATACCCCTTGCAACGTCAAAAATGATCATCAAAGAAGGTCGTTGTCGCACTCGTGCTGCTTTGAAAAAAGGAACTGATTATATTGGATCGACAGAAGATGCAAAGGAGGCTATCTCCACCCTTCTCATAAAAAAACAGCATGAGGTCTTTGGTTAGCGATAAAGGACAGTGTTAATCTTCTCGGTCGTCATAAAACCAAGGTTCCCATCCCACGGGCTGACAGCGGCGTATTGTTAACGGAACTCCCGTATCAAGGCCAGTTTTTACAACCTGACGATGTGGAGTTGGTGCCCACATGATCGGGGGTCGCTCATTCTGCCAAAGCGGGCTTCGTCCTGAAACATGAGTCGCACAGGCAATTGGTTTTCGTTGTTCAGGTAGGCGGCCGCCACTGTTTCCGGGAATTTTTTTTAAACTCATCCTGTGCCGCAAGATCGATCTTTGGGTGTTTGGTATCCGGTTGCACCTTCCGCCACCCATGGCGGGCCAATAGCCGAGATATGTTGTTGATTGAGGAATGGCATGTCCAAGTCGTTCAACCAGAGCTGCATTGAGAGGGGGGACTGTCAACACTCCTCCCCTCGTTGCCTGCTCTTGCCACTGATTTCACATTAGCTTTCATGCCGGAATGATATCTTAAGTATCAATAAATTGTGATTGCAAGGATAAATCTTATTATAATGAGCCTTTACCCCAAGTTTACATTCCTACTATCCCACTACGGAAATCACATAGAGTCTCGACAAATTGGGCTTGATCAAGGCGCAAGAAACATTGCAAAGTAGCGTTGTTACGTCCTTGGCTAACCATACCAGCAATTTTTTTGAAACATAAACTGGTCTCACAGCCTTAGTTTCCCCTAGGTTTTCAAGTGAAAAGAGGCGCCGCCTCTCACAGCTGCCTCCTACCTATACTTTTCAGATACCGGACAAGAAGGGATGATGGCATCAGGAACAATCAAGAATCCAAAATGCTCCATTTTTCGCCATTTCGTCTGGGATATTTTCGAATTTACAAAAGAGCCAAATTGCTCCTTTTCGGGCGTAATTTTTGGCCATGACCAAGGTCAAAAGATCAGGAAGAAGTTTGAATTGCGAGGAGTGCTTGACAACTTCAGCTTGCCAAGAGACATCTCTTGCAGAGGGGTGTGTGGCTGCGTATGGTGAGGAATTATCTCCGCCTGTTCTCGAAGAAACACGGCGATGCTGAGAGCTTATTTTGATCCTATGACAAAATATTTAAACCTCATCAGGATATTTTTCTTTAAAACATTTTTCACAAATCCCGTGGCTGAATTTTGCATCCGAATGATGAGTGATATATTCTTCAAACTGTGTCCAATATCCTTCGTCGTCGCGGATACCTTTACAATACATGCAGATAGGGATAATTCCCCTCAAGGTCTTAATTTCGGATAACGCTTTTTCCAAATCGCTGGTTTTCTTATCAAGGAGTTCAAGGTATCGGCTATTTTCCAATGCTATAGCTGCCAAGTCACCAAAAACAGAAGCGATTTCAGCATCTTTCTCGGTAAAATCATTTGGTTTGTTTGCAAGTCCAATAATCCCGACTGTTTTACCTTCAAGATTGAGAGGAGCAAACATGACATTGTGCAACGCCACATGACCCGCGGGTAGATATTCAATCCATTCACTTTTCATAAAGTTGTTTTCGTAAACAGCCTTGTGTGATTCATAGGATAACTCCCGCAGTCCTCGAATCGGCATAGGTAAAGCAGGGTCGACTGTGCATGGGCGTCCTCCGGCCTCCAGGAAAAGGACTTCGTTCTCGTGTCCATCGTCACTGAGCAGAGCAACATAGCCGGATTGGGCACCCGTCATTTCTCGACAATAATCAAAGATGGCTCGCGCAGACTCTTTGAAATTTTTCTTCTCTAAAATAGACCGCGCTCCATTGATAACAGCATGTAATTTCATTTCTCCACTAGATTCGCTCATATCTGCCATCTGCTGTTTTAATTTGTCTTTATCAATAGTTTGTCGATTATTATCCCACTCGGTATATAGCAAAGTCAAACATAATAAATGGCAGAGACCTACCTTTTGTTACTTTTGTTACTTTTGTTACGTATAGTCAGGAGCAAGCAAGAATCCAAAATGCTCCATTAAGGTGCCATTTTTAGGGAATAATTTTGAATTTACAAAAGAGCCAAATCACTCCTTTTCGGGAGTGATATTGGGCCATAATCCAGGCCAAAACGATCAGGAACTATCTATACTAC
>JAHJLI010000307.1 GCA_018821785.1 Pseudomonadota bacterium | reverse complement strand
GCATCAGAGTATCCAGAGATACGTTCAAGTGACGCACACCAACATTGTGGAGCTTCTGTGCATATTCGGCCAACAACACGCCATTTGTTGTCAACCGTACCTCGGTCAAACCTTCCAACAGGAATAATTGCTGAATAAAGTCGAGAATTCCTCTTCGCACAAGTGGCTCCCCACCGGTTAAGCGCAACTTATTCATTCCCAAAGAAACAGCGAGGCGTACCACACGCAACAGCTCCTCATAGCTAAGGAGCTCATTGTGCTGTAAAAATTTGCCGGTCTTCACCTGACCGTCCCGGTTCTGATCTTCTTCCGGCATGCAATAAATACAGCGCAGATTGCATCGGTCTGTCAGTGACAATCGTAGATAAGAAATTGTTCTGGAAAACTGATCAATTAGAGGCATTGTTGGGATGTTGTTCGCTGTCACGGGAGGCTATTATTTGAAAAATTAATAAAATGTGCAGACATTGACTTTCAACCGCTGCATCTATATACTGACGGACGCTTATATGCAAGAATACTATTAAACACAATCAACATTACATACAACCTGAAAAATAAATCTGTCGTTATGCTTGTCCTTGGCATAGAGAGTTCCTGTGATGATACAGCGGCCGCGGTTCTCGAAAATAATCGAATCCTCTCAAGCGTGCTCAACTGTCAAGATTTGGTGCATGCCAAATTCGGCGGGGTTGTTCCGGAACTTGCTTCGAGAAGACATCTGCAATCCATCCACCCAATAGTTGTAGAAGCGCTCTCAAAGGCCGGCGTCCAGCTTTCCGGCATAAACCTCATAGCAGCCACTCAGGGCCCCGGGCTTATCGGGTCACTGCTCGTCGGCTTTTCCTATGCCAAGGCCCTTGCCCATGTGCGACGCATTCCATTCGTCGGTGTTGATCACATGGCCGGACATATTCTGTCGGTTTTTCTTGGTACGGAAAAACCGTCTTTCCCTTATATAGCCTTGATCGTTTCCGGTGGCACATCATCAATTTTTCTTGCCAAAGATTTTCATCAATTCGAGTTGCTTGGTCGTACCAGAGACGATGCGGCAGGTGAGGCTTTTGACAAAGTTGCCAAGATGTTGGGACTACCTTATCCTGGTGGTCCCCATGTTTCTGCCACGGCCGCTTTCGGAGACCCCCGATATGTGCGCTTCCCCAGAGCCTGGCTGGAGGAACAATCGTTTGATTTTAGTTTTAGTGGTTTGAAGACGGCGGTTCTGAATCACGTCAACCAACAAAAGATAAAAAACGCTGAACTGCAATTGCATGAAATTTGTGCGTCTTTTCAGGAGTCGGTGGTCGATGTTCTCGTTGAAAAATCGATATTTGCTGCGAAAGCCCACAATATTCACACATTGGTAATTGGTGGTGGTGTGTCGGCTAACAATAGATTACGAGAAGTTTTTACCAGGAGATGTCAGGAAGAAGGGTTCACTTTTCACGCTCCTTTGCCTCAATATTGCACAGATAATGCTGCGATGATCGCTCTTGCCGGGTATCATAAGTTCAACAAACATGGGGCTCACGAGATGGGAGAGGATGTCTACTCCCGTTCTCAGCTCGGCTAATGCATTTTTCTATAGGTCCAAATGACAAAATACGGAAGTCAAACCAAAAATACGCTGAAAGATCACCAACTCGCCCCGAAAAAACGTCTTGGTCAGAACTTCCTCGTCAACAAACACACTGCCGAAGCTATTGTTCGTGCCGGAAATGTCTTGGAGACCGATGTTGTTCTTGAGGTAGGAGTTGGATTGGGCGCACTCACCAATCCCCTTGCTGCAGCAGTACACCATGTTTACGGATATGAAATCGATCGCGGTATTATCAGATTTCACGAAGACAAGAATGACCTTCCGGATAATGTAACACTCATCCACCAGGATATCCTCTCCGCTGATTTCAAAAAAATTGCAGAACTATGCGGCGGGTCGTTAAAAATCCTCGCGAATCTGCCATACTCCATCTCCAATCCATTTATTTTCAAATTAATCGATAACGCCCCATTTATAGAGAAAGCAACCATTATGTTGCAAAAGGAGGTCGCAGACCGCCTGATGGCGCAGCCATCCACAAAAGAATATGGGGTTCCGACGGTTCTGCTTGCCAGTTGTGCCACGGTTAAAAAAGTTATGACCCTGAAACCTTCAGAATTTCATCCGCGCCCAAAGATTGATTCAGTTGTTGTAACCATTGATTTTGTCACCAAACCTAACATGCATGGCAGGAATGAGGACCCTCCTTATGACTCCAGTCTCTTCAAGCAAATCGTCAAAACAACATTCAATCACAGGCGAAAAACCATTCTAAACACGTTGAGCAATGGCAGTTGGATTGTTGCCTCTGGAAAAATTACCCAGTCAGTAATAAAAAATCTGACTGAAGCTGCTATAATCACCACCGATCTTTCCCCAACAGCTCGACCAGAGATTCTTACTGTTATGGATTTTATCTCTCTGACCAGAGCAATGCAGAAACTGCAATCTGAACTGCTGTCTCAGCAGAATGGTGCATGACGCCCTGTCCATCTTTTTCTTTTGCAGTATTTTATAATGGGATGGAAAATACGAGACTATCTTACGGTATTTTTAGCAAAAATCCTTATAATGTAGTCATTAATAGCAATAAGACGTTTAATAGAATCCCAAACAACGTTGTTTTTTGTCTGTGTTAATAATGAAAAGTTCTGATGCGGATCTTGATATTTTCTCACCGAAGACAGTATCAAAACCCGTTAAATATATCATCTACAGTCATGAGCAAGCCTTTCGCCACATGACTTCATGGCGCTCGGACAAGGAACAGTCGCTCTATATGATCACCGATGAGGTCTTGTTTAATGTCTGGGATGCGCTCAGCCTTTCGATAGATCAAGAACATCGAGAAGTCTATCTGCCGTATCTTCCTCATGTTTTTGACCTGCTGACCGAAACTGAGGATGGGAATGAAATTTGCGATTATCTGACTTTCATCGAAGAAACTAAGATGGGAGCAGCTAGAGGCGATACGCTCTCCAGAAGGAGGGCCAGGCTGGTAGTCAATATTTTGATGGAATACCGGACAGCCATTTTTGCACAGCCAGAGAGCACCATTGAAGCTTGAAACCATTTTACCGCCTCTAAGATCCTATCAACCCTTGCCAATACAACATTATGATTACTGACTCGAAAAGAAAACTCATTATTCCTACAATTCCACAGGTCATTGTCCCTCCCCATCCCGAGTGGCCACCACTTTCGCCACAAGAACTCAAGGCCTTGAAAGAAAAAGTGAAAATGCTTTTAAAGCAACAAAACGCAGTGCTTGTGGCCCACTATTATACGGACGGCACTTTACAAGATTTGGCAGAAGAAACAGGTGGTTGTGTCGCCGACAGTTTAGAAATGGCGCGCTTCGGCACCACCCATCCGGCCCACACCCTGGTTGTTGCCGGAGTGCGCTTTATGGGTGAGACCTCTAAAATTCTCAATAACGAAAAACGTGTGCTGATGCCCGATCTTGGCGCCACATGTTCTTTAGATGAAGGCTGTCCCTATGAGCTGTTTGCGTCTTTTTGCGATCAACATGCCGATCACATTGTCGTCGTTTATGCCAATACCAGTGCCAAGGTCAAGGCTCGCTCCGATTGGGTGGTCACCTCCGGCATTGCTTTGCCGATAATACGCCACCTGAGCGACCAAGGGAAAAAAATCCTTTGGGCCCCAGATAAACATCTCGGCCATTATGTGCAAAAACTGACCGGTGCTGATATGATTTTTTGGCCAGGCTCATGTGTGGTACATGAGGAGTTTCGCGCAGTTGCCCTTGAAAGGCTGCGCAAAATCCACCCGGATGCCGCCATCCTTGTCCATCCCGAATCTCCTGAGGCGGTAATCGCTCAAGCGGATGTGGTAGGGTCAACCACAGCTCTTATCAATGCGGTCGCCACCTTGCCCAATATGGAATTTATAGTCGCAACTGATAAAGGCATCTTCAACAAGATGCGGCAGGTAGCTCCTGGAAAAATTCTTCTTGAGGCACCGACCGTGGGTGAAGGCGCAACATGTCAGAGTTGCGCTAATTGTCCGTGGATGGGCATGAACTCGCTCCATAATCTTGCGAAGGTTTTGGAAACCGGGGAAAACGAGATACTCGTCAGCGCCGAATTGGCGGATAAGGCTCGGATTCCAATCCTCAGAATGCTTGACTTTGCGGCAAACTTAAAAAAATAATAGCTACTTGTTTGCCACAATCAACTTACAACCTCTCCCCCATCATCTAATAGCCACTGCAAATAGCGAGGGGCCATATTTTGCCAGCTGAACCTCTGGGTAAGAGCGTGTGCGGTTTTGGATGATAGCCTGGACCGAGATAATATTGCCTGCCCCAGTTTTTCATTTAACTCGTTTTCCCTGTAAAGATACGCTGTTGTGAAAAGCTCAGGGTATGCCAACCGTGCAGGCAAAAGCGGAAAACATCCGGCCCGCACCGCCTCGATAATGGCGATACCAAAAAACTCGTGCAAAGCCGTCGACACTACCACATCACCCCGGCAAAGTAAGGAAATATATTCCGAATAGGTTGCGGCATAGCCATAATGAAGCACTCTTTTACCAAATACATTTTTTGCGTTGGCAAAGCACTGAGGACTATTCGGAAACGTTTTGCCAAGAAGTATTAGGCGAAAATCAATACCCGAAGAAAATACATCGGTTAGAGCCTGGAAAAAGCGGTCCGGATTCTTGTCATGTTCCCAGCGATGATTCCACACAATGACAGGCGGGCCCGGTTCTGAATATTTTTTCTCCAGATCGATTAAAGTAAAATCAATACCTGGAAAGAGAATACAGCTTTTGTCCCTCAGCTTGTCAATTGTCCCCGAGAGCCCCATTTCAGAAGCAGTTTGCAGATATTTCCAACATCCAGAAAAAAACGTTTCAGCATTGTAAGCTGAATTAAAGGCGATTTTATCAGAGGCAAGGGCTGAATGGAAATTGATTGCCGCAAACTGAAAACTCTTCTGATCGACCTGCCTTTCTGGATAGAGCAGTTGGTTTTCATGAAAATAGGTGCAAAACCTTGCCACATTACTCCAGCCTTTGACTCTCATAAGTAGGGCTCGTAGGACCGAGACATCGACAAAGGAAGAACATAGAACGACATCAAACCGACGCTCGGCAAGAGGAAGACACTTGATTTTCTCAATGCACCACAGAGCTGAGAGCTGCATCCGCATCTTCCACTTTCGCGCGGGCATTGTGAATAGGGTGTACTCCGCAACAACGTGGGCCTGCAATCCTTCGAGAAAAAACCGGTGTGAACCACCGTAATATGGTTCGAGGATGAGTACACGTTTCATTTTTGCCTACGGACTGCCGTATGGAGAACCTTTTTAAAAGGTACCACTTCGTCAAATTTATAGCCGCAGGTCGAGGGCAATCGTCCCCCAGCAAAAACCAGGGAGCTTTCTGGAAATTTTTGGCAAAGCCCCAGCCTATTTTCATAATCAATGCAAGTACCCTGCGGCGTGCTCCAGCTGCAGCTAAAGAGCAGAAAGCCTTGAGTGTCTCGGCCGATGATAACAAATCTGCCGTATTCCGGATAGTTAGTCACAGTTTCATGAAACGTTTTCTCGGAACGCAGCCAACCATTCCGTCCCTCAAGAGAGATGCGTCGGCAACACATGCCACAACCACGGCAACTTCCTGTTACCAGAATTGATTTTCCAACTATTTTTAAATAAAGATAACGAAAAAAACCAGGCAAGGAATAGCAACGGACCTGTTTCAGGAAAGGAAGAATTTTGCCATTTCTTTTACTGTTTTTCATTGAAGCGGTGTCTCATCCATTGTATGTATACCAACGTTTTTACGCTGGTTGATCATCTTTGGAAAGCTTTACATACTATATTTCGCGTTTATACGGCTAAAATGCATTGCTATACAGGAAAACCTTATGGCAACGGCAAAAGATCTTAAGCGCAATGATCAAGGGTCAACCATCCTTCATAGCATGCAATAATCGGTAAATCTGTTCTCAGGAGAAAACTCGTGATCAATTCCCCTTTATGCCCTTGTGGCAGCAATCTCCCTTATTCCTCCTGTTGTCTGCCGATTCTTGATGACCACCGTTGCGCTAAAACAGCCGAGGCACTGATGAGATCCCGTTATACTGCCTTTGTAAAGAAGAATGAACAGCATATTATCGCCAGTTGGCATGAAATCAACAGGCCGGAGAAACTCAACTTCGATGGTCATCCCGTGATATGGTTGGGGCTTACTATCCACGGGGTGAGGGAAGGTTCGGAAAATGACGTAGCCGGAACTGTGGATTTCACCTCAACGTACCTTGAAAACGGCCTGATATCAAGACTGAGAGAAATGAGTCAGTTCGTCCGCGAAGATGGTCTCTGGTACTATAAAGAAGGTGAATGCAATGTAACGCGGCAAAAAGTCGAACGGAATAGCCCCTGCCCTTGTGGTTCCGGGAACAAATTCAAACGCTGTTGTCTACTAGGAAATCTTACAAAATAGCCGCAACAATGAGCTTATGGCTTTTTATTGAGAAACTGTTGAACTCTGTCCAAAAGCAGATCGGCGCAGTGGAGCTTGCTGGTATGCGGTAGTGTCTCAACACCTGATGCTGAAATTACTAGGATCTGGTTGGATTCGGCCTCAAAACCGGTTGTGTCCCCACTTATATCATTAACTGCTATAAGATCAAGATTCTTTTCCAAGAGTTTTCTTCGACCTTCTTCCAGAAGATTTGTACTTTCCGCAGCAAAGCCAACAAGCACTTGTCCCTTCTTTTTTCTTTTTCCCAATGCAAGAAGAATATCTGGATTGCGAGTCAAAATCAGTTCTTTGGCGATTTTTTCCTTTTTCACCTTATGTTCACTAACCGCTTCCGGTCGGTAGTCTGCAACAGCAGCAGCTTTTATGATTACTGAAGAATTTGCCGCATGGGCGAGGACCGCATCGTTCATTTCCAGGGCAGTCTGAACCTTCAGAAGAGTCACCCTCGGGGGACAGGCCAGAGAAGAAGGACCGCTGATGAGAAGAACCTGAGCGCCACGCCTACAGGCGGCCTGCGCGATGGCATAACCCATTTTCCCGGATGACCGGTTGCTTATAAACCGCGCAGGGTCAAAGGGCTCTCTGGTTGGACCGGCTGTAACCATGACCCTCTGTCCCTGTAAGTCCTGGGGACTCAGGTTTTGGGCCAGCTGCTCCTTGACGCCATCCCATTCGGCAAGACGTCCCTCCCCTTCCTCCCTGCAAGCCATCTTCCCACAGGCCGGAGCTATTATAGTATAACCAACTTCTTTTAATGACTTAAGATTTTTTTGTGTGGTCGGATGACTATACATCCGACTGTTCATGGCTGGACAGATAAGGACTTTTGCCCGGGTAGCAAGGACCATGGTAGTAAGAAGGTCGTCAGCTATCCCACAAGCAAGTTTGGCAATAATGTTTGCTGTTGCCGGAGCGATCAATACAAGGTCGGCATCCCTACCGATGCTGATATGGGCCATCGAGTCTTCTTTACCATGACAAAACATCCCGGTATGAACATCATTGCCCGACAAAGCGGCAAAGGTAAGTGGAGTAACAAATTCAGCGGCCGAAGAGGTCATTACCACCGAGACAATAGTCTCTTCTTTGGTTAGATCACTGACCCACCCGGCAACCTTAAAAGCGGCTATTGACCCAGACACACCGACGACAACCTTTTTTCCGGCAAAAATATTCTGCACCATATCGTCCCCCTACCTCCGAGACCGCAAGTGTTTTCAGTTTCCCCATAAGGGGGAAAAGTACCTTTCGCAGGTTTTCTCTTGTTTTTCTTGAACGAAAATAATCTGTAAGGCGCTAATATGCCCCATTTCCTTTGATCATGCAGTATACTGTTTTGATGATAATTTTTATGTCGGTCAAGAGGGAAAAATTGAGAATATACTCGTCATCCAATTTCACTCGCTCTTCATATTCATCAACATTAGAACGACGCCCAACCTGCCATGGACCGGTTATTCCAGGCTTCATAGAACAGTACCTGCCGGCACTATCCTTGTAAAATTCATTTAATTCTTTTCCGACAATCGGTCGAGCGCCAACTACACTCATGTCGCCTCGGATTACGTTGATAAACTGAGGAAACTCATCAAGACTAGTTCTTCTCAAGAAACGACCGATTCGCGTTATCCGAGGATCATTTTTCAATTTATAGCTCTGAGCCCATTCCAAACGAAGCTCCTCGTTCTCAGCCAGCAACTTTTGCAGTTCCTGGTCTGCACCCACCCGCATGGTTCTAAATTTCAAACAATTGAAAGTTTTACCGGCTGCTGTAATGCGTTTGTGGCGATAAAAAACAGACCCTCCGTCACTCAGCTTTACCAGCAGGGCAATCAGCAGGGTTATCGGCAGGGTGCAAATGAGTGCAGCCAATGAAAAGACAATATCGAAACTTCGTTTCCACTCAGTATTCGGGTTGAAATTGAGAATAAGAAGATCGCCTAGTGATTGTATTTCCGCATGGTGCAACCCGTATACATACAGATCAGGAACCAGGTAGATGCGAGCCCCTAGAGACCTGCATTCCCGTAGAATTCGGAAAATTTTCTTCTCTGCCCGCATCGGCAGAGCAATATAGACATAATCAATATCGTGCAAGTCAAGAAACTCATTTATCGCTGCGGTATTTCCAAGAATCGGTTTACCATTCACTTCAGCAACAGTGTCATCGTCGATTTTATCGTCGAAAAAACCGATTACTTCAATTCCTGCCCAAGGCATTGTCTCAACCTGTTTCAGTAGATTGACACCAAGTTCGCCTGCGCCAACTATAACAGCCCGCCGCACATTCTTGCCATTTTGGCGGATCATGCGCAAGGTCTTCCGGGCAACGATATGAACGAAAAAAATAAGGAGGGGAGTAGTAATCGACCAAATAAGAATCGCCACGCGAGAATACGCCGCAGAAATTTTAAAAATGAAAAAATAAAACAACAAAATCCCAACAACCGTGCCCCAGGCTTTGAGAATCACCAGAAACTCGCGAAAATACTTCCAGCCACGCCATGACCGATACAACTGGAAAGATTGAAAAGTTATAAAACACAGAACGAAAGTAATAAGGACCAGGCGAGTGTAGTAGGGGCTCCAGGGAACTCTGTACCATAAAACCAGCAGCGCGAGATATCCCACTGCCAGCAGACAATCAAAAAGATGAAGGAATCTGGCTATGAGAGAACTCTGTTCCCTGAGATTAATTGACAGCATATTTCACTTAAGGTAATCGATGACTTCGAGTATTTATCCACCAAAAATCAGCAGAGTGTCGTCTTTCACGTGTGTCTCTGCCACCACAGCCTGTGCATACTCAATAAAGGCCGCCAAGAAGCAGGGAGTTTTTTGTAGGACCTTCCAAGTTTATAACCAATCATCTTGAACACAATCCTTAGAAGGCAATCTGGTATCAGAAGGTATCTTTTCTCCCTCAATAACATCGAAAGAACAGATTGGATATATTTTACTCCAACAGTTTCCGCTCCGCCGTAGGTGTCGAGAAGCCATTTTTCGGAACTGTGTAGAACACCAATATCGAAAGATCGTCGCAATTCTTGGCCCAGAGAATAGTTGTGGCTGTGATATACCGCCGCGTCGGCGACATACACCACTTCATGCCCTGCGGCAAGAATTCTTCCCAAGGTACAAGTATCTTCTCCAAAAATCAAACCGTTCTTGAAATAGTCGAATTCATTTAAGCAATCTTTCTTGTAAGCCGCAAAGGAATTGGAAATAAAGATTGTTTTTAAACCGTATTGGCAACGATCAGCATACTTCCGCACCGATGACTCTTGGGGATAGTTAAACAATCTCAAGTGTGCGGCAACGGGACTGGCGTTTTTCCCGGGCAACTGTCGACCATAAGTGCATGCCACCTGATCACCGAGAAGAAGCGGCGCAATCAACCTCTCAAGTGCATCGCGAGTGGCAAGGATTGCATCCTGGGTGAAAAAAACAAGGATTTCCCCACGAGCCTGTTTTGCAAGTTTTGTTCTGGTTCCGCCATGATCAAATGTATCTCTGTCAAGAAGAGTGACTTTTGCACCGGCTTCCTGGCATATGGCAACGGTTTGATCCAGAGAAGAGGAATCCCCTACGAGGATTTCATCCGGCTGCAAGTGTTGCCTCTTGAGGGCTGCAAAGAATTCACGGAGGGTATCAGCCCCGTTGAGAGTGGGAACAATAACGGTAATGGTGCGGTTGATACTCTTATGATTCATAGATCATCTGATCCGGCTGCAGGCATTTTGCTTAAAAAGAAATATTGGAAATCGAAGAGACACACCCGCTGCACAATCACCCACGATGGTTAAAGACGGAAGACCTGAACTAAAAACAGTTTTAACAAAGCCCACACCATTGCCGGCCCAGGATGTTTGCGATAGAGCAGAACTTCATTTCTGGCCGCCATAAGGCGTAGGTCGTAACTCACCTTTTGCCTTTTTCTGGCCCAGCCGCGGCAATGATGGGCTATGAGCTTTGGGTCATATACCAGGGTCCAACCTGCGGCTCTTAAGCGAATACAGAGCTCAATATCCTCTTTATAAAGAAAAAAATCAGGGTCAAAAACATCACCCCGAAATGGAACCAACGCCTTGAGGCGGCAGCACATGAGCGCACCGCAGAGAGCCAGGGGGGCGCTAATAAGATCATACTGCCCCAGATCTTTCTGTCCTTGCCCCCTATCATACCATCGCCCGTACCACCGCCTGAAAATGCCTGTTGAATCGATTTTCCCAGACGGTTTTTGTTCTTTCAGGTCAAAACCCAGAAGTTTCCCGGAAACCACCGCGGCGGCTGGGTTTTCATTCAATACATTAACGGCCTGCGCCAGGTAATCGGGAGGGAGAAAGGTGTCCGGATTCAGGAAGACCACCATCCCCTCACGATCTTCAACTATCTGTTTGAAACCGATATTGTTTGCTCTTGAAAATCCGACATTTTCCGTTTTGATGATTTTCATTCCAGGCAACGGAGAGATATCATCAAGAAAATTCGGATCAGTCGATCCACTATCGACGATTGCCACCCCCTTTATCGGAACCGTTTGTTTCTCAAGGTGGGCCAGGCAAATATCCAGCTCTTCAGCTGAATTATGGGTTACAATAACTACATATACTGGTATGGCCATTTTCTGTGCAGTCGCACTTACTACAAGAAAAATTTACAATAACAGGATAACAGGAAGTTGTTTTTTCCCGCTGCCGTCCTTCTGGCCATAATGGAGGTAACAGCCTCTCTTTCCGCAGTTACAATCATGTTGGCAAAGATATCCGGATGAAGCAAATCATCACTCAGTTGCAAAACTTTCCCTTTTTTATAAAAATGGGGAAGCATGAGCAGTCCCTGATAAAGCCCGGCCAAATACGGCAAGAACATGCCTTTTTTTAAACAGAAAAGCATCCATGCCAGCTGATAAATGATAATAGCCGGGAAGAAACGTAAAAACAATCGCAGAGGATAATTTTTTATAAGCACATGGATGTTGTTACGCGTTGATAGGCGAATGGTAAGAGGGTTTATTTTCGACCCGGAGCTGGCACTGCCGATATGATACACTTTAGCCCCGGCGACAAACATGCACTTTACGCCATGCCGTCTGGCCCGCATATTCAGATCAACATCCTCAAGGTAGGCAAAGAAATCAGCATCGAAAAGGCCCACTTTATCAAATAATTTTTTACTGTAGAGTGCGGCACCAGCACATGCCCCAAAAGACTCCCGGTCTTTTCGATACTGCTCGCAATCCTGCTCCATTGTCCCGATACGATATCCCACTCCACCCCTAAGTACCGCGTCCCCTGCCCCATCAATAAACTGGCGCTGGTGATAGTTCATCATTTTCAGGGCAACCATATGAAAATGTGGATATTGCTTAACTGCCAGTCGGAGTTTTTCCAGGCAATCCTCGGCCACTTCCATGTCATTATTGAGAAGCAACAACCAAGGTGCAACACTGGCTTCAATACCGCGATTGACAGCAACACTGAACCCGGTGTTATGGTTAAGTAGAACGAGTTTCACTTCTGGAAAGGAAGTTTCCACCATCGCAATCGAGCCATCGCTTGAACCATTATCGACAACAATGACACGGAAATTGGTATAGGTCTGTCGACGAAGAGACAGCAAACAATGTTCCAGCATGTCTTTGCCGTTCCAATTTGGAATAATGACCTCAATCAACGGGTCATGACCGACCATCTGTTTCTCTGCCCTCTGGTGTTTCGCTTCCAAATCGATATACTTTTTTGATATGATATACAGGCTTATTCTGAGATTCATGATAGGTTCGAGCCTGCAATTCGGCGATCAAACCAAGAGAAATAAACTGAATACCAACAAAAATGAGCAGAACGGCTAAAAACAACATCGGTCGATCAGAGAGAGGAACCCCCATAAATTGCCTTTGAAAGGTCATAATCAAGGCAATGAGAAAGCCAATGCCTCCGGAAACAACACCCATGAGTCCAAAAACCTGTATTGGACGAGTCGAGTAACTGAGCAGGAATTTCACCGTCATGAGGTCGAGAACGACTCTGATTGTTCTTGATATTCCATACTTTGAAGCACCAAACCGGCGGGCCCGATGGTTTACCTTGACCTCAGTAAAATCAATACCCATGCCGCTAGCGATTGCCGGAATAAAGCGATGCATCTCCCCATACAGCTTTACACTTTTGATAACTTCTTTGCGGAAAGCTTTGAGAGTACAGCCGTAGTCGTGCAAATTTACTCCGGTCGTTTTGGAAATTATTTTATTGGCAATAATCGAGGGTAACCGCCTGTTGATAAAAGCATCCTTGCGATCAAATCGCCAGCCGGTAACCACATCATTCCCCGCCTTGATCTGCTCAAGCAGGCGGGGAATGTCTTTTGGATCATTTTGCAAATCGGCGTCCATGGTGATGATCACATCCCCCTGGGCAAAATCAAAGCCGGCAGCCATAGCCGCGGTCTGGCCAAAATTTTTACGAAAATTGATAACTACAACATGGTTATCGTTGTTCTGCAGATTGCGTAAGAGTTCCAGGCTCCGATCGGTGCTGCCATCGTCAATGAAAAGGATTTCATATTCATCATTGAGGGCTTCAAGAACTTCCTTCAGCTCATCGTACAAAAGAGGAATATTATCCTCTTCATTTAAAAGTGGAATGACAACTGAGAGTAACACAGAGATATCTCCAATATTATGTCTTAATTCAAACGATTAACTTATTTGCGAATGCCGTTATTGAAACGAAAAGCAAGAATTGCTTGTTCACGCCGCGATTTTCCCCTTTTCCAAGTCCAGTCGATGTTTTTGCCGATAAACCATGTAAACAAAAAAACCAAAACCACCAATACTCAGCATTTTCAATCGAAGAAACAAGCCCATAGCCAGGGTTTCTGCACCATCCACTCCAACAAGAAGGAAATAAAAAACGAAAACCGACTCATAATATCCCAGGTTTCCAAGCAATGTTACCGGAACTTGAGCAACAAGCATAATTGCAGGAACCAGTGCACAAATTGCCAGTATATTCACCTCTACATGAAAAGCTCTGAATGCAGTGTAAACATTTACCCAGGTAAGAATGTAAAAACACAAGGTCAGGCAGATCAGACGCAGGACAAACTGTTGATTGTTTTTTACTGCATCAACAGCTACTTGCATCTCTGCCTTAAGTTTTTTAAGGCGGTCAAGGATCTTATAATACAGGTTCTCAATAATAAGAACTGGTTTGACAAGACTTTGGTAATATCTCTTTGCCGTCAGTAGGCGCAAAAAGGAAAATATCCCTTTTGCCAGTTTATTGGGAACGACAAAGGGGTTTTTGGCCAGACACAACCATACTATAATGGCTGAACAAATCAGACCGACACAAGCCGGGACGTACAAATACGGATTGCTCAGCAACTCAATACGAAAGAAAGGTGCAATTGCGGCTAGAAGAAAAAGGAAAAAAACGCCGGAAAACCGTTCAACAAAGACACTGACGGCAGCGTATGTCTGGTTTTCGATTATCCGCCCGGCATAATAGGAGCGAACAACATCGCCGCCGAACGTTGAAGGCAAGATATTAGAAAAAAAATAACCTATAAGATAAATCTTCAAAAGCTCCCAGTATGATAGCTGCTTACTCTTGAGATCAAGAATGATTTTCCATTTGGCACAACTTGCCAAAAGCATGATAACTGTAACAATAAAGGAAAAAACAAACCACAGCCAGCTGATTTTCTGAAAAACAGCGACCAGTTCATTTCCTCGAACAAAGGAAAGCAATACTGAAAAAAATGCCAGACTGATAATCAGTTTAAATACAGTTTGCAGTGTTTTGGGTATTTTTTTCATGTTTCAACAAGGTGAAGACTTGTGTTTGAAGAAAAGGCAACAGATACTGAGGTAATGACCTGTTTCTTTACTTTTTTCCTTTTACTATCGTTTATTTCCCGCCTTCAACTTTTTTTGCCTTAATCCATCCAACTCTAATGAAGTACTGCTGACCGCTGTCCTTCCATCGGGGACACTGATCGTCAGTCTGCTTTCGCGGATAATTGGCAGAAGACACTTTATCAATGCGACAGACCCCAGAATGAATATCATCCAGGCGATAAAATTTACAACTTAAACAATAGCCTTTTGCATCCTTCATATTGATTCTTTAAATATTGTGATGAAGCTCGGTGATTTTTTCAGGTGAAAAAATGTTTATAGAAAGTCGGCATGATACCTGATTCTTCATAAGAACGCAGGGGGAACATGTCGATAATCGTCCCGGAAAATCCAAATTTCTTCATATATCTGCTGAACACTTCCCGGGAATCTTCGACTATTCTTGGATCGGTTTCCGCCAGCCGGTTATAGATAATAGCTGTAATATCGATCTTCCGGTAACGAGCAAGTTCAAGGGCACAGAGGGTGTGGTTTATCGACCCGAGCCGAGAACTGGTCACAAGAATCAAGGGATGTGCTTCTTCTTCCAGATAATCAAGCAACGTTAAATCTTCGGTAAGGGGCACGGCAAGACCCCCTGCCCCTTCCAGAAAAACGACATCATATAGAGACATTAGCTCAGCCGTGTTCTTCCTGAGAACCTGACAGTCTATGGACAGTCCTTCCAGCCTTGCCGCAAGATGGGGGGAACATGGAACACGAAAAACATACGGGCAGGTGAGACCACTGTAATCAATAGGCAAAAGCTCGATCCCCATGAGTTGGCGATGGCGAACAATATCTTCACTTATTCCAACACAGCCGGTCTGCACAATTTTCTGGGTGACGGTTTTAATGCCATTTTCTGAAAAAGAGCGGGCCAGAAGCCCGGTGGCTATGGTTTTTCCGATATCGGTATCAATTCCGCAGACACAGTAGACTTTGGCAAGGGTCATGAGTTGTCCCTTTTCTTTTTTTCGGCAATGATAAAGGTCGAAATATATGTCACAGGGAAGCCATCTTCAGATAAAAATTGTCCGGCGTACCGCCGCTCAAAATCTTTAAGTTTTCTGAGGTTCCATCTATTAGGTTCAACACCCCCAACTCCGGTTTCACGAATGTGCCTTAGAACAGACCTTACCGTAGGGAAAAAAAGACATTTTTTTTCTGAATGTACATTTATTATCTGAAAATGATCGGTGAGCATGGCACAAAGCTCTTCGTTGGTATGATACTTCAAACCTCGACCGGTAAGGATGTTGATTTCTCCCATTGTTCCTGGACTGAAAATGGAAAAAGCCAGATGACCAGCTTCGTTAAGTGCCGCTGCAATATTTTCTATAAGGCCAGGCAAATCGACCATCCACTGGAAGGTGGACGACGAAATCACAAGATCGAGATTTTTCGGTAAAAGCGTTTTTTCTATATCACCTGGAAGAGAATGTAACTGACCTACTTGCTCGGCTATTCGGTCCTCGGTGCAGGCACAAAAGTCCGGAACGAGGTCATTGATGAAAAGGCTGTCGATATGAGCAGATTTGCTCAGCATCTCAGTGAGATTACCGGTACAACAGCCAATTTCAAGCACACGTAAATAGTCAATACGAGTAAATCGTTGAAGAATCGCGATGAGTTGCCGACTGATCTCTTTCTGGACAATGGCGCTTTCCTCGTAGGTTGCCGCACTCGCCCTGAAACAATTGGCTACCAGTTCTTTATCAAGGTTATCCGAATGGCCTTTATGCAAAATGCAGCACCTGATTTTAGGGTGGTTGTTTTAAATTTGGGTTTGAGAATCGGCAAACAACAACAGATGATCCCAGCTCTGCCAAATATAGAAAAGGAAGTGGAAGCCGGCGATTTCGGCTACCTGCTTGCCGAACCAGAACTGTCTCTGGTTTGCCGAAGGGACTATCCAGTCATATTCGGCGATAATGATCTCTTGATATATGGATTGATCAACCGAAACGCAGTCAACCATTTTTTGCAGCGCTGCCAGTTCACTGCACTGTTCAACAGGCGAGCGCTGGGGTTGTCTCGCAAGAAACATCTTCAGATTTGTTTTCTCCCGACACATCCGTCGATAAAATTTCATCCTGGTTGTTTCATTGTACCCGGAAAGTGTCTCGGCAAATATCTTTTCAGGTATTCCAAAATTATCGTCAATGGGGCAAAGTGTGCCGTTAATGGCGATCCTGCGATGAAAAAGACCAACCGAATCGAAAAAAAGTTTTTGACCGACCCACACTCCCATGGACCAGCTTATCAGGGAAACCTGCCGATAACCATGAACAATATCCTTTATAGACTGCGGCGGGGTAAGATCATGGTAATCGTAGAGCATGTAAACATCATAAGCACTACTTGTAAGCAGTTGCAAGGGAGTCCCATCCATTCCCCAGCCGTTACAAAAGATTATGAGATTTTCCCTTCCCTCCATGTGCAGCCACGATCCTTTCATGATTAATCCAAAAATTATTTCAGAGATCGTTTCATGAGGCTTGCCAGATCAGAAGCAATCGATGCAAGATCATCCGCTCCCATATCAGCAGTCAGCGACAAGCGGAATCGCGATGTTCCTTCAGGTACAGTTGGTGGTCTGACCGGAAAAATTAAATATCCGATCTCCTGCATGGCCTCAGCCAGAACTACCGCGAGGCTATCATCACCAAGCATCACCGGCACGATATTCGTTGACCCAGCTGTGGCTAGGTCGTTGTCCCTCAGGTTTTGTCGTAAAGTTGCTGCAAGGGCCTTGAGAGCGGTCCTCCGTTCACCGCAGGCAAGCATCTCCTTAAAGATGAAATGATTCCAAAACAGCACAACCGGCGGCAGGGCCGTGGTAAAAATAAGGGAACGGCTGTGGTTGATCAGATACTCTCGAAGTGTAGCTGAGCACATGAGAAAGGCGCCAACCGAGGCCAAAGCCTTGCCAAAGGTTCCAACCAGAAGATCTATATTTGCCAACTGGCCCTGTTCCTCTGCCATTCCCAAACCCGATCCGCCGTACAGCCCGACGGCGTGTGCTTCGTCAAGATAAAGAAGACAATCGAATCGATTCTTCAAAGCAACAAGCTCGGCAAGATCGGCAACATCGCCGTCCATGCTGAAAACCGATTCGCTGACGATTATAACTCGGTTAAATGCGCTTCGGTGTTTTTCCAGGAGATCGGCCAAATGACTATAGTCGCAATGGCGGTAGCGCTTATGTTGCGCCTGACTAAGACGCATACCGTCGACAATCGAGGCGTGATTAAGCTTGTCGGATAAGATGAGGTCGTTTTTACCGAGAAGAGCTGGCAATATGCCTATATTGGCATGGTAGCCGGAATTAAACAGAAGACAGGCTTCCTTGCCATATGTGCTCCACAGGGTCTCTTCAAGTTCATGGGCAATGGGGTTGTCGCCGGTGAGCAGACGGGATGATGCCGCGCCCAAACCATAATTGTCGAGGATATCTCCCTCGTTCATGCCGGAATAAAATTTTTGCTGTATGTGCTTATCTCCAGCCAGTCCGAGATAGTCGTTGGATGTCAGGTTGAGCATCTCCCGGCCCTTGTAGACAATCCGGCAGCCATTCCGGCCGACAAGCGGCTTCAGTGTCCTGAGCCGCCCACCGGCAGCCAGTTGTCGAAGAGAATCCGAATAATAATCGCTCATGCCCCTACCTCCATAGCCACGACCCGGCAAAGCGCGGCAGTCAGAGTGTGGAGATCCGCATCACCGATAACATACGGCGGCATGACATAGACCAAGGACCCAAATGGCCGTATCCATACCCCGTTTTCAACAAACAGTTTCTGAATCCTGGCCATCTTCACCGGCCGGTCAAGCTGAACGACGCCGATTGCCCCGAGAACTCTGACGTCCCTTACTCCCAGGAGATTTCGGCAGGGTTCTAGCCCTTGCCTGAGTCCACATTCAATACGAGCAATGTTATTTTTCCAGTCCGTTTCGAGAAGCAGTTGAATGGAGCGGACAGCGACGCTGCAGGCAAGTGGATTTGCCATAAATGTCGGTCCATGCATAAAGACCCCGGGGTTACCCCGGGAAATCACATGGCCAACCTCTTCGGTTGCCAGCACTGCTGCAAGGCTCATATAGCCCCCGGTCAGGGCCTTGCCGAGACAAAGGATATCAGGGGAAATTCCGGCGTGGTCACAGCCGAACATGGTGCCGCTTCGGCCAAAGCCGGTGGCAATCTCATCGGCAATCAGCAAAACCTGGTATTCATCACAAAGCTTGCGTACTCTTTTAAGATACTCGGGGTGGTAAAACCGCATGCCACCCGCACCCTGGACAATGGGTTCGAGAATGACGGCGCAAATCGATTGATGATTATTTGCCAACAGGGTCTGAAAAGATTGAATATCCTTCTCATCCCACGGATCGGTGAATCGGCACCTCGGCATATCGGCAAAAAAATATTGCGGCAAAATACCTTGGTAGATCTGGTGCATACCACCTTCTGGATCACACACCGACATGGCATGAAAGGTGTCTCCGTGATAGCCGGATTTGATGGTAAGAAAGCGATTCTTGCCGGCAAGTTCCCTGGCAAAGGCGTGTTGAATAGCCATTTTCATTGCCACCTCTACCGCCACCGAACCTGAATCACAAAAGAAAACCCGGTTCAGTCCGGCGGGGGCAAGATCAATCAGCAACTCCGCCAGCTCTATAGCCGGTCTGTGGGTGAGTCCTCCAAACATGACGTGAGAAAGCCGTCCCGCTTGTTCCTGCAGTGTGCGGGTAAGGTGCGGATTATTGTAGCCGTGAATGACCGACCACCAGGACGCCATACCATCAATAAGTTGGCGACCATCCTCCAGGCGAATTCTTACCCCGTCGGCAGCCTCGACGAAAAAAACCTCCAGCGGATTGTCGATGGAGGTGTAGGGATGCCAGATATGATCCCGATCGAACTGCAGAAGTTTTGCAATATTTTCTTTTTTATCCACGCAGTTCCTATTCTTTACTCTTTCCGTCTCCGCTCAGATCAAAACCAAGTGACTGGAACATAGCGATATCTTCAGTGAGATTGTTGCCGATGGTGGTCAGATAGTTGCCGACGATCGAGCCATTGGCTCCGGAGGTAAAACATCTGTGTTGTTGATCACCCAACAGGTTGCGACCGCCGGCAAGGCGGATTATCGCATTGGGATTAATAAATCTGAACATTGCCACGCAGGTCAGCACTTCACCGACACTAAGCGGTTTAAGACCGGCAAACGGGGTATCCTTGATGGGTGTCAGGATATTTAAAGGGATAGAAAGAATACCAAGCTCCCTAAGTTCAAAAGCAAGTTCCAGCCTTTGCGCAAGGCTTTCTCCCATACCGATGATCCCTCCGGAACAGACCTCCAGACCGGCATCCTGGGCAATCCTGATGGTTGCGACCTTTTCACCCCAGGTGTGAGTGCTGCAAACTTCGGGGAAATAGCTTCTCGCAGTTTCAAGATTGCAATGATATCTTGAAACTCCCATGTCTTTCAGTTGTCGGGCCTTCTCTCTCGTAAGAAGGCCCATGGAGGCGCATAACGAGAGATTTGTTTCATGTTGTAACTGTTGGTAAATGCAGCTAAATTCTAGTAGATTTTTATCGGACACCGTTTTCCCGGCAGTCACCAGGGAAAAACGCTGCACGCCATGCTGTTCGTTTTCCCTGGCGAGGGAAATTGCTTTTTCTCTGTCGACAGCCTCATAACTGGCCACTTCGACATTGTAATGCGAGGATTGTGCGCAAAATTTACAATCTTCGCTGCATTTCCCAGATTTTGCGTTGACGATGGAGCATAGATCGAGCCTGTTCTTGTGCAGATTTAAGCGCAGTTCATCGGCGGCCTGAAACAACTGTGTTGGATCGGATTGTTGTACCAATGCCAGAGCTTGGTCAAATTCAAGGTTTTTGCCGGATAAAATCTGCTGTAAAGCCTTATTTATCACCAAAATTTCGCCTACTATGTTGTGTTTCAGTGCGACAATAAAAACTGCCACTAACCAACAATTTAATTTTCTATTGTCCCTGATTGATATATTCGAGACAACTGGCTAAGGAAGAGGGCGAGTCAAACTGCAATGCGGTGACCTTTGTACCCTTCGGGGCGATTTTCTTTATCATCCCTTTCAACACGGTCTTAGGTCCAACCTCAATGAAGGTATCGACCCCGCCAGCGAGCATAGCCTCGATAATTTCACACCACCGAACCCGCGAACCAATTTGCCTTGCCATCATATCTTTAATTTTCAGCGGATCATTTTCCAAACCAGCGGAAACGTTGAAATACACCGGGATGGAAGGAGCCTTGAATTCAATATTAGCCATGAAATCTCTAAAATCGGGGATTGCGTCTGCCACAAGGGGGCTGTGGTTGGCGACGCTGACGTTCAGAGGGATAACCTTTGCCCCTTTTTCTTCAGCCAACCTAGTAACGCCATCAAGGCCGGAAAATGAGCCGGAAATAACAATCTGCTCCGGAGTATTGTGGTTGGCGGTGGTGACCACCCCATCGCCTCGATAACCGTCAATGATCGCATCAAGGGTCTTAATATCAAGGCCAAGAACCGCCCTCATTCCCCCTGGATTTTTAATTCCCTCTCGTTCCATAAGGGCTCCGCGCTTACTGACCAAACGTACGGTATCCTCAATGCTCAGAACTCCGGCTGCACAAAGTGCGGAATATTCGCCAAGGCTGTGCCCAGCCAGGCAGCTTATAGCTACTTTTTCTCCAAGCTCTTCCTGAAACCTTCGCCAGCAGATGAGATTTATAATAGTTATAGCAGGTTGCAGGTTAGTAGCCCTCGTCAGTTCCTCCATTGGACCGTCTGTGCAAAGAGCACCTAGCCGACTCTCACAAGCCGCTTCAGCCATTGCCAGGAGAGCGGCACTTGTAGTATTTTCTTTGACAAATTCCTGTCCCATTCCTAAAAGCTGAGATCCCTGGCCGGGAAATAGCACCGCTAACTTCATTGTGGCTCCTTCTCTTCCTGATTTCTAACTTCAAATATGTTTAAGACAAGAAACAATCCCGCTCCGACACAGATGGCTGAGTCGGCTACATTGAATGCCGGCCAATGGTAGCGTCCCACATACAGATCGAGGAAATCAATAACAGCCCCGAACCGTATCCTATCGATCAGGTTGCCCGCCGCTCCGCCGGCAATAAGGGCCAAGGCCAACGAGTAGTATTTGTTGACCTTACGCAATTTCAAGTAAGCAACGGTTAAGCCAACCATGGCTAAACTGCCGATACTAAGGAAAAAATAGTGCCTCCAAGGTGAGTCGACGTCTGCCAGCAAGCTGAATGCCGCACCACTGTTGGTTACATGCACTAAATTAAAAAAGCCCGGAACAATTTCAACAGATTCATATAACCGCAGGGAATCGACAATCCAAGCCTTGGTCAGTTGATCCAAGACAATTGTACAGAGTATTAAGGCGAAATAAACCACTATTATGTACCGTAATTACAACTTCATTTCCGCAAGGACACCAGCGCAGCGATCACAAATTGTCGGATGCGCATCGATTGTGCCAACCAACGTCGATCGTGTCCAGCACCGCTCACACTTCTCTCCATGAGCCGATTGCACTTGAATGACCATTCCCGGTATCTCTTCACTGGTAAAACGTATGCCGGCAACCGGGGTATCTTCTTGCAAAACTGTCAATTCGGAAATGATTGATATCTCTTTGATCGTGTTCCATTCACTCCTAAGAAAACTCTCCAGCTCACTACCGGCGGCTATCATCACTTCCGCCTCCAGAGGATGACCAATGACTTTTTCACGGCGAGCCGTTTCCAGTGCTTTGGTTATCTCCGAGCGGACTCTGATGAGTTTTGTCCATTTTTCCATTATTTTGTCATCGCAGACAATGCTTTTTTCCGGTGAAAACAAAGCGAAATGTATTTCTTGCTCAATCGGGCCATTTTCACCAAGACCGTTCAATACATTCCAAGCCTCTGAGGCCGTGAAAGAGAGAATGGGGCTCATGAGACGGAGCAGTCCATCGAGAATTGCATGGAGGGCTGTCTGGGCCGAACGACAGGCATGGGAATTCGGAGCTGAGGTGTAGAGTCTATCTTTGAGTATGTCAAGATAAAAGGCGCTCAAAGTAGTACCGCAAAAATTATTCAAACCATGGTAGATAGAATGAAACTCATACTTATCATAACTGAGGGCTATTTTGCTCTTCAGTTCTTCGAATTTGGCGAGAGCCCAGCGATCGATCTCCGGCAATTCACTGTCTGCAACCCGGTGTTCTGCAGGGTTAAAGTCACTCAGGTTACTGAGAAGATAGCGAATTGTGTTCCTGATTTTCCGATAGGCGTCGGAAACCTGTTTGAGAATTTCGTCGGAGACTTTGATATCATCGCGGTAATCCTCACTTGCCACCCAGAGCCTGAGGATCTCGGCTCCGTATTTTTCGATGACTTCTCCCGGGGCCACAACATTGCCCACTGACTTGGACATCTTTCGACCCTGTCCATCCACCACGTATCCGTGCGTCAATACCCCTTTAAAGGGTGCCCTCCCCCTGTTGCCGGTAGAGGTCAGGAGTGAACTGTGGAACCAGCCTCTATGTTGATCACTTCCTTCAAGATACAGATCTGCAGGCGAGCTCAGTTCTTCGCGCTCCTCAAGCACTGCTGCATGGCTTACACCAGAATCAAACCATACGTCGAGGATGTCTTCCTCTTTAATAAAATCATTGGCACCGCACTTTAGGCAGACGGTGTGCGCGCCAAGGAAATCCTCGACAGGATGGCTGAACCACGCGTCGGCCCCTTCCTTTTTGAAGAGTTCGTTAATTTTATCAACAAGTGCCGTCGAGCTTACTATCTCACCACAGGACCGACAACTAACGACCGTGAGAGGTACGCCCCAACTCCGCTGACGTGACAAACACCAGTCAGGTCTGCCCTCAATCATAGAATAAATGCGTTGCATACCCCATGCCGGAGTCCATTGCACACTCTCAATGGCGGCCAGTGACTAGATGCGCAGATCATTTATCTCCATGGAGATAAACCATTGCGGGGTAGCCCTATATATAACAGGTTCTTTGCACCTCCAGCAATGCGGATAACTGTGCCTGATTGAACTTTCATTCAGCAAGACTCCGGAAGCAGCCATGTCGGCTGTTATCACCTTATTGACCTGCGGTATCCGTTGTCCGGCATAGCGTCCAGCATCTTTGGTGTACTTGCCTTCATCGTCAACAGGAGAAAAAATATCCAACCCGTATTTCAAGCCAGTCAGGTAGTCATCTGCTCCATGGCCGGGGGCGGTATGTACACAGCCTGTACCGGCATCAGCGGTGACATAATCAGCCAGCACCAGAAGAGACTCCCGATCCATGAAGGGATGTCGACATTTTCGGTGTTCAAAAGGCTTTGCGGCAAAGGTGCCGAGGATGGAGTAATCTCTCACCTCTGTCGCCGCCATAACGGTTTCAATAAGATCTTGAGCAACAATCAAGATTTCATCGCCAACAGCCACGGCCGCATAGATAAAATCGGGATTCAGGGCGATAGCCAAATTCGCCGGTAATGTCCAGGGAGTGGTCGTCCAGATGACAAAAGACACCTTATTACCGGCAAGAGACGGATGGATATCCGAAAAATCTTCAGCTGCTGCAAACTTTACATAGACTGAGGGCGAGGTGTGATCAGCGTACTCAACCTCTGCTTCGGCAAGAGCAGTAGTGCAGGTAGAGCACCAATACACCGGTTTACGATTGCGGATAACCGCCCCGGACTGAAGAAATTTATTAAATTCTCTGGCTATTGCCGCTTCGTAGCTGTAATCGATGGTCAAATACGGTTTATCCCAGTCGCCCAACACCCCGAGTCGTTTGAATTGTTCCTTCTGAATTTTAATCCACTTATTGGCGTATTTTCGGCATGCGCTGCGCTTGGACAGTTTGGGAATAGTGTGCTTTTTCTCACCAAGTTCCTTATCGACATTATGCTCTATGGGCAGGCCATGACAATCCCAACCTGGAACATAGGGGACGTTGAAACCTGCCATTCGTTTCGATCGCAGGATAATATCTTTGAGGATTTTATTAAAAGCAGTACCCAGATGGATATTTCCGTTGGCATAAGGCGGACCATCATGGAGAATAAAAAGGGGTTTCCCTTTGGCATTTTCCTGGATACGCTGGTAAAGTTGCTCTTTTTCCCATCGTTTCAGGGTCTGGGGTTCTTTCTGGGCGAGGTTTGCCTTCATATTGAACCCGGTTTGTGGCAGATTAAGGGTATCCCTATAATCCATGTTATTCTCCTTCAAATATTTCTCCAATCGAGCCAAGGCCTCTTGGCGCTTAAGGTCCGACACATTTATAAAGTTGATATTTATCAACGGCGTGCCATAGCTATTAGCATTAGTCGCAACTGCGAAACCCATAAGAATAACAACTGCTAGCCAAGTTGCAAGATTAAATTGGCGGCCTATTCATACGCCATGCGAAAACTTCAAAATCTCCATTTTAGTTTGCCAAAACTATGTGGCACATTCTTCTGTTTCTGATATTTCTCTAGTTGAGAAATCTGATAGATTGCGTTTTATTGGCAAATACTATATATTTTTACAAATTTTGCTTAACTGTAAGGCATTTCGACACATCACGTCTACAATGTCATTTTCCACTCAATCAATTGGTTATTTAATTGATCAGTGCGGAATAGCGCGCATTTTTTGTCCAGTTGGAACGTAAAATAAATGAAAATAAATTCAAACAACGGCATTGAGACAATGATCGAACTGATCAAAGTCTCCAAAGAATACCCTCCCGACGTTGTTGCATTAAAGGATCTTTCTTTGTCGATAGCAAGTGGCGAAATGTTCTTCGTCATCGGCATGAGTGGTGCCGGGAAAACCACCTTGTTGAAACTCCTTTGCAGCATGGAAATACCCAGCAGTGGTCTTATTGAGATTTCAGGAAAGCCGATCAATCAATTAAAAGGCAGCCATCTCGCCAAACTTCGGCAAAAGATAGGTGTGGCATACCAGGATTTCAAATTGCTTAATGATAGAACCACCGCTGAGAATGTCGCCATTTCCATGGAGGTCTCGTACAAAAAACCGCAAATAATAAGAAAGAGAGTACGTGACTTGCTCGATCAACTTGGCTTATCTGACAAACACAACACCATTACCGGCGAACTTTCCCGCGGAGAGCAACAACGGGTAACACTGGCCAGAGCGATAGCCAACTCCCCTACCATGATTTTAGTCGACGAACCGACCGGCAACCTTGATGCTATCACCACGGAAAGAGTAATGAATCTGTTGAACAAGTGCAACAAAGGTGGGGCGACTGTTGTTATCGCAACCCACGACGATTCTATTTATCGTCATACCTCCCACAGAGTCATGGAACTTCGCAAAGGTCGTCCCCATATGATGACCGGAGGTATCGAATGAGTTTCTGGTTTACCGTCTTCAGGCAGGTTGGCCGCAATATCCGTCAAACATGGGCTTCCCAGCTGATGACTCTCCTTACCGTCAGTCTCTCGGTGCTAATCTTTGCTTTTTTTTACCTCATTTATGCCAACATGCTCACTTTCGGAGAAAAACTCGGGGATGATCTCAGTCTTATTGTTTATCTTGAAGAGGAACCCGGACCTGAATTGCAGCAACAATTAACCAAAAAAATTACCACCTTTGATGAGGTTGAAAAAATCCGATTCATTTCTCGTGCTGAGGCCTATCAACGTTTTGCCCGTCAGCTCGGCCAAAACCAGGATGTGCTGAACGACATGCCGAAAGACTTTCTCCCCCCTTCGATCGAAGTTGTCCCCTTGAAAAACCTGCGGAGCCTCAATCAAGTTAAGCTTTTCTCCGCGTATTTGTCTCGACTTCCCGGGACCCTCAAGGTGCAATTTGGACAAGACTGGGTTGAGCGTTTTTATTATTTTACAAAACTCCTTTCGATCATTGTTCTGCTCAGCGGCACACTCCTTATTTTAACAACGATTTTCATGGTTGCTTATACCATTCGTCTCACAATTCTCGGCCGACAGGCGGAACTAGAACTTCTTAAGCTTGTGGGTGCTACCAATAATTACATTCGAACACCTTTCCTACTCGAGGGCCTTCTCCAGGGAATCATTGGATCTTCAGTTGGAATTATTTCACTTTATGCCTTATATGAATGGATCAAACTTAGGTTTTCTGGTCCCGTTTTTCTCAATCTTTTTGAGTTTTCCTTCTTTTCACCCGTGGTCAGTATTACCATTATCTGCGTCTCCATACTCCTCTGCACTGTTGGAAGTTATTCAACTATGCAGAAGTTTTTACGTATTTGATCCAATCTCTTTCAACTTTCAATCGGACTATGAGATTCAGCGCTTTTTGCATAATCTTGGGCATTAGCCGAAGCTCTGTCGTCTTGCGGAAGTACTTCCCCTTTGTACTCAAGCTTGTATTCCTGACTATACTCACTACACAGTGTTTACCAACAGACTCTCTTGTCGCCGAAGAAACTGTTGCAACTGACTCGGAAAACAAGGAAATCAGCAGTTTCAGGATAAAAATCCGGCGTCTGCAACAAGGCATCTTGCACAAAGAAGATCAAATTGCCGAAACCGAAACGAGCGAAAGGAGTATTCTTGAAGAGTTGGAGGTTCTTGATAAAAAAATTGTCCGACAGCAGCAAAAACTCTCTGAACTTGAAACAAAAATGGAAAAACAACAAACTCTGATCAATAAAGAAGAAAATACTCTGAACAAGATCAGAGGCGAAAAGGGTATGGTCGAAGATCACTTGCAAAAAAGAATCGCAGCCTATTATACCATGGGCGACATTGGTCTTTTAAATGTAACCTTTTCCACTCAAACCCTTCCAGAACTACTGACCTTCCACGACGCTTTTGATGTTCTTATCAAGTATGACCAGGATGTCATAAAAGTATATAGGGAAACCATCAAAGAAATGGAACGAGCAAAATCGGCACTCGATTTAGAAAAATCTATTCTTCAGGAATTTCACAACCAGGAATTTGCAGAAAAGGCAATACTCGAGAATACCAAGGCTGAAAAACATATCCTCCTTACCCAGGTTCGCACCCAGTCGAAATTGCATAAGCAGGCGATTGACGAAATGCAGCAGGCCTCAGATGATCTGACCAGATCGATTGTAGCAATAAAGAGCAAAAACCAGATTGACGACCAAAGATTTCTCACTGGCAAAGGCAACCTCCGACCGCCGGTAGACGGCGAACTCGTTACCCTTTTCCAACAAGAAAAGGTCAATAAGCTCGGAATATCCAGAAAGTCACAAGGCATCGAGTTGCAGGCCCCGGACGGAACTAATATAGTCGCTGTTGGTGATGGCGAAGTTATTTTTTCCGGTTATTTACGCGGCTATGGAAATACGGTTATAATACATCACGGCTTTCAATATTATACAGTGACATCGAGAATTGAAACAATCCTGGTCACCAAAGGGCATATAATCAAAAAAGAAGACACCATAGGCATAATGGGTGGAACTGCCACCCTTTTTGATGACGGCATCTATTTTGAAATTCGCCATGGAAACCAATCATTGGATCCGCTCTTATGGTTGAATCCTAATAGGCTCAGGACCTCACACGAACATTCCGGTGAACTGCCGAACAAAGGCAATTCAGCAAAATAATACGTTCCACAGATTCGAGGAATCCCATGCTTACCTCAAATAAGTATCACTTGATCTTCTTCTGCTTGTTTTTTGTCTTTTTATTTTTCAGCCGACCAACTTTCGCAGAAATTTCTCAGGCTGACAAGGAAACCACTTATAAGCAACTGGAACTGTTTTCCAATATATTGAGTATTCTCCAAGAAAATTATGTGGAAGAAATCAATACCAAAGAAGCTCTGAATGGAGCAATAAGGGGGCTTCTCTACTCTCTTGACCCGCACTCCTCCTATCTTAGCCCTGAAAGTTTCAAGGATCTTCAGGATGAAACTCGTGGCTCATTTTCCGGTATTGGTATTGAAGTTACCATAAAAAACGATCTGTTAACAATTGTCAGTCCCATCGCCGACACTCCGGCAGACCAGGCCGGACTCAAAGCCAATGATGTAATCCTCGAAATTGACGGCAAAAAAACGAAAAACATGGGACCCTTTGAGGCTATTGAAAAACTTCGGGGGCCTTCAGGCACCTCGGTCACCCTTTCAATCTATAGAGAGGGCTGGGATGAACTGAAAAAAATGACTATAAAAAGAGAGGTAATTCCCGTTCAGTCGGTAAAGACGGAATTCCTTTCTCCAGGTTTAGTTTATTCGCGAATCACCAAGTTCCAAAGCCATACCAGCAGCGAATTCAAAACAAAGCTACAACAGCTGAAAAACGAACAACAAGTTAACGGTCTTATCCTGGATCTCCGCAATAATCCCGGCGGATTACTTCACCAGGCGGTAAGTGTTGCCGATATTTTCCTTGAAAAGGGCAAAATCGTCTACACGAAAGGCCGAAAAACCGATCAAAATACTGTATTTACTGCTCATTCCAGTGGAGAAAAACGTCAGTATCCTTTGGTAATTCTTGTTAATGAGGGATCGGCGAGTGCGTCGGAAATAGTCGCCGGGGCTATTCAGGCCCATAAGCGAGGCATTATTGTCGGCACTCAAACTTTTGGCAAGGGTTCGGTGCAGACCATTATTCCCCTGCCGGACGGTGCCGGCCTGAGGATGACAACGGCAACCTACTACACCCCTGATGATCGATCAATCCAAGCCCTTGGGATAACCCCCGATGTTGAAGTGCCTTTCGCAGCCTGTGCTGAAGTGCCGGAAAAAGCAAAAACAGAGAAAAAACTCGTGAAAGAAGCTGATCTTACCAACCACCTTCCAGGCCTAAAGCAAGGAAAGGGCAAAAAAGTGGACAAAGAAACAATTAAACTTGAGGAGCGACTGCAACAGGACAATCAGTTGCGAACCGCCTATGATATTGTCAAAAGCCTTAATCTTTTCACAAGTTACAACAAATCAGACGACTAAGCCGATGCAAAATAATATAATGGCCACTGCCATATAGGCAACCGAACAAGGGGCTGTTGGAAAAAATTTAAAGTTACCAAAGTTTTCTAATGGATCCCAGGAGAAGCGCTGATAGAAACCGCCTGCAACGTCGGCTCCTAATGTCCAATTTCCCTGAGAAAATGCTTGTCGGTTGACCAATTCCTGTGAACCTTGACCCACAGTTTCAAGAGGACCTTTTCGCCAATGAGAGACTCGATGTCTTTTCGGGCCGCGGTTCCTATGCTTTTCAGCTTTTGCCCGCCCTTGCCTATAACAATGCCCTTCTGTGAATCCCTGTCGACGACAATGGCGGCATGAATAGTCACCAGATGCTTGGCATCATCTTCTTTGAACGATTCGATAAGAACCGCAGTAGAGTAAGGGATTTCCTGCCCAGTCTGGAGGAAGACCTTCTCTCTGATGATTTCGGCACAGAGAAACCTTTCGGTAGCATCGGTTGGAATATCCTCGGGGAATAATCGTGGTCCCAAAGGCAACAGCTTAAGAATCTCCTTTCGCAGACCATCAAGTCCGTCATCACGCAGAGCGGAAACCGGAATAATTGCCTTAAACGGAAACAAGCTAGTGTATACATCGATCATTGGCAGAAGCAGTTTTCGGTCGATGAGGTCGACTTTATTCAGGACCATGACAGCCGGGCCCTTGATGTGTTCGAAGTAGGAAATCAGCTCTGCTTGTTTTTCTTCTTTCAACTTATTTGGGAGTGGCAAAGAAACATCAACTAGAAAAAGGACAAGATCGACTTCCGCAAGACTGTCCATGGCAATCTTCACCATTTCAATGTTGAGTGGCTCACGGGTTTGGTGCAGACCGGGGGTGTCGAGGAAAACTATTTGATATTCCGATTCATTTGCTATTCCGACAATCCGATTACGAGTTGTTTGCGGTTTTGGAGTAACGATGGAAATTTTCTGACCGAGAAAATGATTCATCAGGGTTGATTTCCCTGCATTTGGAGGGCCAACGATGGCTACCATTCCTGACTTGACTGGCTTATCTGAAAGATTCATGGAGTGAAAAATAATAATAGTTGCAAAAGGAGAAGAATAAGTGTGGGCAAAATTTCATTCCACACTATACTGTTTGTCGTTTGTTCAACAGATATGAGACAAAAACTTAAGATTACAATTTAATACGCCTTAGTGTTAGTACTTATACCATTTCCAAGATATGCGGAATAGAAATAATACTTTTGGGCAAAAAGGCTTGGAACGGTAGCTGCTTGATGATTGTTGCGGGAAAACTCATAGAATATCTTGATAACGGCAAGTTTGTCTGCGCTTTCGTAATGGAAAGCCAGCCCAAGCGTCTCCGGCTTATCAATCAAAACGGCAGAGAAGTCAATCTACCGACATCTCGCGTTGTCCACTGCTCAAACCTAACGCACCAAACCTGTTTAAACAGGGAGATTCTTTCAAGGCAGCTTCTCGAAACCACTGAAAAACGTTGCTCCCTAATGCAAAGCATCAACTTGCAAGAAATTTGGGAACTCACCGCCGAGGATGGCTCTCATTCTTTTTCTCCTGCATTTCTTACCGAACTGACTTTTGGGGAAGTTGCCAACGATGATTCAATATCTGCTTTCCTCCGTTGTGTGTTCGAGGACAAACTGTTCTTCAAATACAAAGAAGGTCTCATCCTGGCCAATCATCCCGAAAAAGTCGAACAGCTTCAAATACAATTGACCAAAGAAGCAAAACGAGAACAGCTCGTTAATGAAGGTGCAACCTTCATTAACAGAATTCTCTCTTCCAACTCCCCCCCAGAAAAACACAGGTCCACAGAAGAAGAGACCCTCAAAATTC
>JAHJLI010000306.1 GCA_018821785.1 Pseudomonadota bacterium | reverse complement strand
TCTCTTGCCCAAGGTGAGTGGCATCTGATAATATGTTTTCTGCGTATTGTCTTTAATCTTTCGTGTAAAGTTAACTGTTCTTATATCAATATTGGTATTCTTGATAACCTGATTTTTGTCAGATTTTAAATCAGTAACCCGAATTCTCACGCCTTCCAGATTCTTCGCCGAATAAATAGCAAAATTGACCGGTTTATATTCGCCAGGGGTTGCTTGTGCAGTGAGGCTGCTGACCAGCTCATTTGTTTTAGGTACAGACTCCAAGTAAACCGGCATTGCGGTTGGCCGAGTGTATATGAGATATTCAGCACTTTTAAGCCGATCAGTCACAGCGTTTTCAATATCAGGTCGATCCCCTGGTACCTGGCGCCATCCAAAAGGTGGTGGAGGATACGATTCTTCGGCCGTCCCCCAGATCTTGAACTGCTCGGGAGACTCGTTTGTCGGCAGTGGTAGAGATGGTGTATAGGGGAGAAAGACTTTTTCGATCCGTTTTTGGGCTAAGGCCGTTTTCTCAGCAACCAGGATTTTCCTTTTCTGGTCAAACTCTTCCTTGGTTAACTCGGTAAGGGATAGAGGCTTGGCAAAAACTTTGCCTTGCCCAAAGAGCCTGATGGCAAAATAGAATGGTATTACATCTTCAACAGGATCCAACAGGAGTGTAACCGTAGTCCAGGAATCAATATTGCTATATTTTTCGAAGATATCTCGATTCTTGCCAGTCCGTAGAGCAGCAATAAAATCAAAGTAGGTGACTACTCCCTGCGAGTTAACCTCGGTCGACAATGCATAATAATGCCCTGCGTGAAGCTTGACCTTGAGGGATTCTGCGACAATTACTGTCTGTGAGTCACTTTCCTTGCTTTCGGCGTAAAAAATTTGTTCTGAAGTATTTTCTTTGTTTCCGAAAGTTACCCCTCCGTTTCCAACCCCTTTCCAGGCTTTAACAGAGAGCTTATTGAACATGATGCCTTTTTGACCAACTTCTGTTTTCATATTATCGTCGTCAGCATGAGCAGAGTCACTATTACTGCAAGCATGTATAACGATCAAAAGAAGCAAAAAACCTGTCTTCATATATTTATTCATGAAGCACCTTTCCTGTGGTAATAAATGTTTCCAACAATTGAACAATTTCTGACAGCTTATCTTCATAATTAGAGTTGGTGATTATGCAATCAGCATGAGTTTTTTCTGGCTGGATAAACTCAACATCCATCGGTCGCACAGTATCTAAGTATTGTTTAATTATGCTAGCAACATCCCGGCCACGCTCATTAATATCACGCTCCAGTCTCCTGATGAATCTGATATCCATTTCAATATCTAAAAATACTTTATAATCTATTCTGTTCAAAATATGTTCGTAACAAAAAACATGATGCCCCTCGATGATAATAATCGGTGCCGGTAGAATTCTGTTACAAGAATTGAGACTGGTATGCGAATTATAATCATATATGGGCTTTTCTATAACAACTCCATTTATTAAAAGTTCCAGATGATCTGCCAACAAACGAAAATCTATTGAGTCTGGATGGTCGAAATTCACAAATGTTCGCTCAAGGGGAGCTAGATGCGATAGATCTCTATAGTAGGAATCCTGATTCAAAATGGTTGCCGAGCCAACAGCCAGCTTCTCTTTAATCTGAGAAGCCATGTACGACTTTCCAGATCCTGACCCACCACATATTCCCAACACATATCGATTATCACGCATCATCAATAAATCTTCTGCATACCATGAATGCATTCTGATAAGCCCACAACTGGTCTAAATTTTTCATTTAGCATTGTTGAAATTATATTAATGGACTTGGTGCCTGGAACTGGGCGCAAAGGGCTGGCTGAGACCGCTGAAAAAAATTGATCAGACAAAGAAACAGAAATTTCGATTAACCAGCCCACCACCTTGCTGAGTTTTGTTTCGTAATCAATCAACGTGAGGATTTTGGTTTGATTGCCTCAACATATATTCGATGTTCCAACGAAATTGAGGCGAATCTCTCAATTGCAACGGTAGCTTTCCGAGGATTTGTGGCAATCAAACCCTAGGGTGGCTGTGATCCCGTTTGCTGCCTGCTATAATATTCCTGTCAGCATCATATCTGTTAATATTTTTGCATATATGCACTACCCCTTCCCAACAACCAATTCACAGCAACAAGAAGGCTTAGCCCGAGCAAAAACACCATTATTCCAGAGAATTCATGCAGAAACCCCTGGGCAGCATCGGAACCCATTCGGGTTGCTAATAATGCAGTAAAAGACAACCTGCAGATATTGGCAAAAATTGCGATCGGAACCGCAGAAATGAAGAGAATTACCTTCTTGGGGCCAGATAATGTTGAGAGGAGTGCCAAAGCGGCACTCAAGGCAAACATGGTCACCAGTGAGCGCAAGCCGGAGCATGCAGCCACAACCTCAAGAGTGGTTTGGGCGAGGTGCAGGATATTACCCTCGCGGTAAATGGGGATACCGAGACTGTAAACAACCTTTTCAGTGACAGCTGAGGCAAAAAGCTGCATGGGAAAAGCGATCTTGTTCCAGACAATGGCGGGTAGCGGCACCATGAATATTAAATAGCCGATTGGCACAAACAGCTTCTTGAAATACTGCCACCCTAAAAAGAAAAGGACTAGGCCAAGGAGTACGATGATAAATGAGGTTCTCTGCAGGAAGAACTCGGAACCAATTTTTGCGATGATCAATTGAGCCAAACCTGCGGTGATGACTACTATGCCGAAACTGTTTGGTTTAATGGCAATTTCACGTAACTCGGTGCGCATCGAATAGATAAAATAGATTGTCAGAAACGGAATGAAATAGCCATGCGAGTAGTCATCGTTCGTTCCCCAATCAGTTACTAATTTTTGCAGAAATGGTAGATAGAGAGCGAGCAGAGCGCCCAATAAAAGAAAACCGACAACCGTTTCACGCCTTCCCCAGACAGTTCGGTTGAGGTTCATAGCTGTCTCCCCGGCAGATGATCTTCAAGAAGGGTCATGGTCTGTTCTGCGAACTTTTTCAATTTTTCTTCTGTCGCTTCTATCTGCTTGTCCGGCACAACCGCCATGATTCGAATAAATGTCCCATCCCGACGCTGCATAAGCATCGCATCCAACACAAGATAGACCTTCTCCCAGTATTCGGAGGCTATAATGCGCCCTCTGTTCTGGTACCAGTACAGTACCATCTGGTATTCTGCTCCGTTTCTGATCAGCATCTGCGAGACTGTGGCCTGTTTCTCACCAATGGCGCCACCCCGAAGGACAACTTCTTTTACCCTGTCAATACCCCACCCACCACCGGGCAGGCAATTTTTCGGTGAATGATAACCGCCGCTTACACCAACCGCCTTATAATATCCGACATAGAGATTTATTCCAGTGTTGGTGTCATCAATATAATTGTACTGCAGGTAATCATCGACTCCGAGCAGCTCCACAACTCCTGCGGAAGACTGAAAGGACTTAGAAAGATGGTAGCCCCCGACCTGGTGGGGAAAGAGAGCAAGTGCCTTCTTGATAGGCACAGGGGTCACCTCTGAGGTCATCTGTAAAAGATACCAGGTGATTGCAAACAGGGCTATGACGGTGAATACTCTTCCTTTACTTATCATTTTTCTTGTCTTTGCGCTGATTCGAGTTGGTTTTCGGGTTGCCAGGCTTTGGCAAGGTCATAATCAAGCTGCATCTTCAGCCATGTTGATGAACTACTCCCCAAGGCCTTTGAAAGCCGAAAGCTCATCTCTGGAGAAATGCCGCTCTTGCCATTCACGAGGCTATTAAGAGCCTGACGAGACACCCCAAGAATCCTTGCCCCCTTCTTTAACATCCACATGGAAGAATTGTTGTCGATCAGGGAGCGAGTTCTTTCCCTTCACGGCGCGCCATCTCGACAATGGCACTTGTGTTGCCCTCCAGCCACTCCTTGCTACCGCAAGGGATCGGCTCTATCCGGGAATCTTCCCTAACCGCAACCCGCCAGAGAAGATTAATATCATCACGGGTTCGCGGGGTATCGAAACGGGGAGAGACAACGATCAAATCAATATCACTCCACTTTGATGCCTCGCCCCGGGCGTGTGATCCGAATATTATTCCCCGTTCGACGACCACTCCGAGGGAAACAAGCCGTTGTAAGTATCTTCTGGCTATACCGGGGATTGTTGTATCAACCATTCTAAGACCTCCTCTATTCGCTTGAGATACTCCATCGCCTGATACGTCCCCTCTCCACCAACTCTTTTGCTACGACCCAATCTTCTGATGAACCTGTACGCCAGTGTTCAATCTGTTTTACGATGTCAATCATAGGTCAAATCTCCAAAGCAACGGCATGACCGTTCCCCCAGACCTTCTTTTGTGAGACGGGATCAAAGTCAATCTGCATCCTCAGCCACGTTTCCGGACTACTGCCAAAGGCCGTTGAAAGCCGCAAGCTCATCTCCGGAGAAATTTCATTCTTGCAATTCAGCAGGCTATTAAGAGCCTGACGAGAGACACCAAGAATCCTTGCCCCTTCAGTGACTGTTAAGCCAAGAGACTCAAGACAGTCGAGCTTTTCTGTTAAACCCGGATGTGGTGGATTTTTCATCATCAATTTGTCGTACGGCTTTTAATTCCAAAAACTGTTGCCGCCTGAATGAAATGTTTGCTCCATGTTTGTGAGAATCTGTTCTGCCTTAGCAATATCTTTAGCCTGACTAGATGCAGCTTTTTTTTCCCGGCCAAAATGAGCATTCCTACCAGTTAAACAGTTCTTTTTCCACCGACAGTGTCAGGACAAGCCGATGTTCATCATAGCTGTCATTCACCTTTTCCGAATCCTGCAGCAAATAGTTATATGAAAGGTTCATTGCATACCAACGTGCAAACTTATAGCCGAGGCTGCTGCCTGCGCCAAAGCGTTGCCTGTTAATGGTATCGGTTTCGGTAATGATCTGGTTTTCCTCGGTTGTCGCCTCTAGGTCAGTGACCGCTAGGCTCTGGTTGGTTATTTCTTCCTGGTCCTCGTAGCGATAGCTGGCGAACATTTTCAGTGCCAGGTCTTCAAGTATTTGATGGCTGACATCAAACCGTGATTGCCAGAATTCGCGCAGGCCGTTTTCGTTGGTTCCGGTGAAGTTTTGCACGTCATAGCCGCGGCTGAGTGACAGACCAAGGGCACTGCGCTCAAGTGCGTACTTGACATTGGCATTAGCATTATAGCCCCAGTTGCCGCTCTCCCCTTCTGTCTTCTGGAATGACGGGCCAGCGCCCATGCTGAAGCTAAAATCATTTGAGATCTCCCATAACCAACCTGCTGTCATATCGTGAAGATCAACCGCAGCCCGATCAGCAGCATCATACTCTATTCTAGCATAATTATAGGCAAGACTTAAGGGGTTATGCTCAATGAGCCGTGACTCAAGGGTTGTTGCGGCCCGGTATTCACTGAGGTCCTTGTCGGAAGTTTTCTCGCCATCGGCGGACAAATCTTCCTGCTCGCCGACATCATACAATCCACGAACGTAGTTGCCGGAGGCTGTCAGTTTCCAGGTGGAATTAAAACGATGAGCCACGGACATGGTCCCGACATGACGGTCATAATCCTCATAATTGCTGTCTTCTTTGACATCAATATTTCTAAGGTTATTAAAAGTGTAACCAAGAGAAAAAACACTGTCCTCCCAATAACTGTAGTCTGAGACAAGACCCAGCGTATTCGTCCAGTATTGGCGGCGTTCTTTGTTGTCGGAGAGTGCGACGCTGTCGTCGGTTGCAGCAGTGTTTTCGGTGATATTGGCGTCAGTCAGCAGATAGCGCTCAGTGAGCTTCAGCATCCAGTTGCGGGTTACTGAGTACTTGAACCCGGCGTTCAGGTCGTGATCGACATCGTGATCGTAGGTTTCATTATCATACTTAAAACTGGGAGAATAGCGTAATGACAGTTCGTCGCGGGCGGAAAGTGCTGTGACGGTGACGAGTGGCGCAATGCGAAAACGACTATATTTGTCATCAAGATTCTCGGTGGAAACGGTGGTTGTTTTGCCGTCCTCAGAGTTTGCCTGCTCACCATTCTCATCTTTATCATACTGCCGATCGTAGCGTTCATACCCGGTAGTCAAACCGCTGCCAACCTTATAATCCCGAGCGAAAGCCCACTGTGCCCATCCAAGGATGGCCGCAGCCAGGATTGGCGGGAGGATTGCACACAGAGGTTTAATAGAAATTTTTATGATATTTGGATTCTGCACAGCTTTCTCGGCTAATCGACAATAAGGATATCACCGGCTTCGATAAATATATTCTTTTCAAGTCCCTCGCCATCAAGGAAATCTCCGTAATCGAATGCCAGGGTGTTGCCCTTGAAAAATTTTTTATCCTTTTTGAGGTCTTTGCGTACCAGGGTTATATCCTTTTTGGCCCACTCGGCAAAACCACCACAGCGGGCAACGACCTGAACAATGTTGATGGGATAGTCAATATGATAGACACCGGGTTTGACAACTTTGCCCATAACCGTATAACGCTGGCTGTTGCTTTGTACCAGCACCACAGAAACATTGGGATTAGAGAAGACCGAGACATAGAGTTCTTTCAAGTAATCGGCCAACTGGGTCAAGGTGAAACCGACGGCGTCAACATCACCGATATGTTTGAGAGAGATGCGCCCGTCAATCCGCACCGACACGCCTGAGCCGGCGGCTCTCGGGCCGTCTTCACTTTGCTGGGCCCGGGTGCTGGTGCTTGCAGGGACGGCTGCTGCGGACATATCACCCTCGCCGTAGACCTGAATGTTCAGTATATCACCATGACCGATGATGTACTGCTCTTCGGAGGATGCCGCCGGTGCTTTGCCCATGACTTTTTCGCGGGCTGCTTTCATCATCTCTCCGCTAACCGGAACATCGGCTGTCGACTGAGCTGACCAGGCAGTATTAGCAAAGAATAATGCTGCGATGAGGTAGAACAAAAAGTTTCGGTATCTGGACATACTTCCCTCGATATTTGCAGAAACATACTGTTATTTACATATGTTGGTTGTCAGAGAGTTAAGCATATCTGTTTTGCTTTGTCATCTATTTACCCGTCTGTTCATTCTTATTTGTGCCCAATATGACAAAACTTATGGTGCATTGAATAACATTCTGACGGTAACAGAAGGCTGGAATACTATTTGACTTTACTAACGTTGTCATTACAATGGTAATTGTAATAAATATAACAGGAGCGAAACTATGACAGCAAAAACCGAAAGAATAACTATACTTGGAACACCAGAATTCAAAGATTTTCTGGTGAGAGAGGCAAAAAAAGAAGGTATTAGCCTTTCAAAGCTTGTCCGGCGTCGATGCCAACAACAGTCACTCAACGAAGAAGAACAACTTTTAATGGACCTTCTTGCAGAACTGAGGATATCAACGAAAAGAGCAGAAGAATCACTTGATAGCGGTTTGGAAAGCATGCGGCAAACACTGGCAGAAATTAGAGAGAGGAAAGCGGCATGAGCACTTTAAAAGACGTTTTTGCAGCAGTCAAAGAGGTATTGCTGCTCACCAATAAAGTAGAGAGCCTTGGAAAATCGCTTCAAGAAGCAGCCATAGAATTAAGGGAGCATGACCGCCGGCTGGTGAGGCTTGAAACCATGGTCGAAATGGCCCAGAAAAAATTCCTTTCAAACCATTAAAGTTCGCTTTAGCTTTTAAAAACAGCATATTTGTCGTATCCTTCGAGTAGCAATAAACTCATCCATTCACTTTATCAAGGGCGCCCCCATGATTGCAAAACGTATAGTCAAGACTGTCCTCCTGACAATCCTTATGTGTACTCTGCCGGCCTGTGCGGACGACAATAAGAAGAAGGAAAACCACTACCTGAAGGCCCTTGAATACATAAAGACCGCCGATGACAAGGCGGCGATTATCGAGCTGAAAAATGCCATTCAGCTCGATGCCAAGTTCGCCAATGCCAGATACCAGTTGGGATTGCTCTATTTGAAAAGTGGGGATCCACGTGCAGCGTTTGCCGAATTGCAGCGAACAGCAAGCCTTGATCCGAAAAATCTTGATGCTGCGGTAAAAGTGGCCGAATTCCTTCTCCTCTCCCGCAACAAAGAGGAAAGTCGGAAGTATACAGAACAGGTTCTCACCACCGACCCGAACTATGTTGACGGCCTCGCACTACTTGCCAATCTGGAACTGATAGAGGGCAATCTCCCGAAAGCTCAGGAAGCCATCGACAAGGCACTTAATACTGCTCCTGAAAACGATAAACTCTACAATATCAAAGGCCGCATTCTGGCAACCGACAATAAGTGGGAGGAAGGGGAGAAACTGTTTAAAAAAGCCATTGAACTCAACCCGGATAATTTCAGTAACTACCAGACCCTTCTCATGCTCTATGAGCAGAAAAAAGATGATCCGGCAGTACAAAAAATACTGACTACTATGCAGGAAAAATTCCCAGAGAATGCTCAGTTACAGCTTTTATTGGCCGGAACATATCAGAAAAAAGGCGAATTGGACAAGGCGGAAAAGGCCCTCCTGCAAGCCATAGAGCTGCAAAAGGAATCGGTCCAGTTCCGCTTGACTCTCGTCGAGTTCTACAAAAACCATCATCAGTTCGACAAGGCTGAAAAGGCTCTGAGTGAGGCAGCAACTGCAATACCGAAAGATCTGCAGCTGCAGGTCGCCTTGGCCGAACTGCAGTTTGATATGCAAAAATTCACCGAAGCCCGTGCCATAATGGATGCCGTCCTGGCAACCAACCCGGCCAATGGTGGGGCAAATCTGATGAAAGCACGGTTTTTCATAAAAGAAGGCAAAAACGAAGAGGCTATTCAGACAATCACACCTCTTATGACCGATTATCCAAAATGGCCGGATCCATTCTATTATTCAGCCCTGACCCACCTGCGAATAGGCAAGATAGAGCTAGCCCAGAAGGCGATTGAAATGGCTCTGCAGAATAATCCGGCCAATGACCGATACCACACCCTTGCCGCCCAGATTCATCTGGTAAAAGGCAGCAGTGCTGATGCCGGGAAACAGGCCGGAATAGCGCTCAGCATCAACCCGCGTAATTTCGTCGCCGTGAAAATTCTTATTCAGTCTTTAGTGCAGGGAAAAGAATTTGAAAAGGCGGTGAAAATCATTGAATCCATTGATGCCAAGGTAGTTGCCGCCGATGCCGAACTTCTCGGAACAAGCGGCATGGCCTATCTCGGCATGAAGAATGTCGACAAGGCAAAACAGGCCTTCACCACGTTGGTTGCTCTGGTTCCCGACAACGCCAGGGCTCTTGGTATTTTCGTTGCTCTAACGGCCGGTAAAGACATTGATAAAGCTATTGTTCTCGTCAAGAATCACATTGAGAAACACCCGGGCGGCGGGCATTATCTTCTCCTTGGTGATCTCTATTTTAGGAATAAGAAGTTAGACGATGCTCTGCAGGCCTATGAAAAGGCGCAAGAACTCAGCCCAGAGAATCCGCAAGGCTATATTCTTCGAGCGCAGCTTCTTCATTCAATGGGAAAAACCGAAGAAACTATCAGCCAATTCAACGAACTTTTACAAGCCCAGCCGAACTCCATTTCAGCCATTATGGGATTGGCCACCGCCTATGAAAGCCTCGGTCGTGTTGACGAGTCCAAAGCTAAGTATCAGCGCGCCCTGGAGATCCAACCAAATCTGCCGGCAGCAGCCAACAACCTCGCCTGGCTGATTGCCTCGGAAGAAAAGGGTGACCTCGGAGAGGCGTTAAGATTGGCCATGCAAGCCAAGCAGGCGCTGCCCGATCAGCCGAATATTGCCGACACCCTGGGATGGGTGCACTATAAACGAAACTCCTATTCCCTGGCCATAACCCAGTTCAAACAAGCATTAGAAAATCGACCGGAAGATCCGACTATCCGCTATCATTTGGCCCTGGCGCAATACGCTGGTGGGGACAAACCTCAAGCCATTACCTTGTTGGAACAAGTACTTGCCGGCGATGCTGTCTTCAAGGAACGTGATGAGGCTAAGGCAGTGTTGCAGAGTTGGAAATAGCGGAGCAGTAGGTGCATGGAATGGACTGACTACGGTGAAATTACCTGCGCCAATTTCAGGGAGGATGAAGGTGCACTCCAGGCACCTTCTGCTCTGTGGGTGAAATTTCTCTTTGTTACTATTTGCCCAGACAGAACTCGGCAAAAATGACGTCGAGGATATCTTCGGTGGTGGTCTCTCCTACGATTTCCGCCAAACGATCAAGGCATTCCTGGAGATCGACGGCGATGAGATCGTTGGTAAGGCCCATCCGGAGGGATACCAGAACCCGCTCACATGACTCATGTGCTGCAAGCAGGGCCTGCTTGTGCCGAATATTGGGGGCGCAACCACCCTCTTCCCACTGCTCGCTTCCCGAGGTGACTGCTGCAAATAGTGCCTTCTTTAAATCCTCAATGCCCACCTGATTCTTGGCGGAAATTTCTACGCACTGACCAATGCCGGTGAGTGCTGAAAGATCTGGAAGGTTCTGTTCGCAGATATCGATCTTGTTGATGACCGGCAAAATAGGTTTATGGCGAACCTGTTCATACAGTCGCTGATCGCCCTCAGACACTTGCCTTGAACCATCTATGAGGAAGACCACCAGATCGGCCTTGTTGATAAGTGCCCTGGCCCTTTGGATGCCGAGTTCTTCAACTTCCCCAGCGTTATCACGGATACCGGCGGTATCAATAATCCTGACCGGCACGCCGAAAATATCGATAATTTCTTCGATGGAATCCCTTGTGGTGCCAGGGATCGCCGTGACCAGCGCCCGCTCTTCCTGCAGGATGGCATTGAGAAGGCTTGATTTGCCGACATTAGGCAGGCCGGCGATGACAATGGCCACCCCTTCCCGGTACAATCTGCCGCGATCGACATTGCCCAGGAGATTTTTGAGCGGTCCGGCGACTTCAAGGCTCAACTGCTCAATGAGATGCCGGTGATCGACGATCTCTACATCCTCGTCAGGGAAATCAATCGCCACCTCAACAATGGCACGCATATGTATGAGGCTTTGGCGAATGGGTTCGATTTTTTGATACAAGGCCCCAGCAAGCTGTTCCTGAGCCAGATCGACACCTTTTCTGGTCCTGGCGGACAGGATATCGATGACCGCTTCAGCCTGGGTCAGATCAATACGGCCGTTTAGGAATGCCCGCTTGGTAAATTCACCAGGGGCGGCAAGAGTGGCGCCATTTGCGACAATGAGTTCGAGGACGTTCTGCAGAACGAGAAAGCTGCCGTGGCAATGAATTTCCACAACATCTTCCCTGGTATATGTGCGAGGGGCTGCCATATAGACTGCCAGCACTTCGTCGAGGATTTTTCCTCCCTCAGGATGGTGTATATGACCGTAATAAAGCTGGTGACTGGTGAAGGAACAGGCGGAATCTTTTGGCTGGAACAGAGTTTTGAGTATTGGCAGAGCCCTTCTGCCGCTCATCCGAATGATGCCAATGCCACCGGCACCGGGTGGCGTGGAGATGGCGGCAATTGTTTCATCACTGTATGGATGATTCACCTGCATACCTCGCGCGGGCAATGGTTGACAGTGAAGGGTGCAGGGGTTGAGCCGTAACGCTCAGGATTCGCGATTATTCTTTGGACCGGTTTTTCCCTGTCGCCCTTTTCCCGAAGATCGTTTACGCCCGCCGCCACTTGGGCGGTTGCCTTTGCCAGGTTTATAGATGAGGATTTTCTTAAACAGGCCATCCCCGACCGAGCGACTGCGGATCTCTTTATCCTCTTGAAAAAACATATGAATAATTCTTCGCTCAGAGGGATTAAGTCCGGGTAGAACCTGCGTCTTGCCATCTTCCTTGACGAGGGCGGCCAGTTCGGCAGCTTTCACTTTCAGTTCTTCGAGCCTTTTTTCCCGGAACAACCCTACATTAATTGATATTCTCAGCCGTTCCTGTACCTTGCGGCTGAGAATCTTGCGCAGGATGTATTGCAGACTGTCCAAAACTTTTCCTTCCGGTCCCGCAAGATTCTCCTCAAAATCGCCACGCAAGGTGCATATGACCGCAAGTCCTGTCGTTTTCACCTCAAGGGTTGAAGGAAATCCCATCAATTCAACGATGCGAAGTAACTCCTCCTTGACGATCTCGATACTCTCGGGACTTGCATCACCTTCCTGTTCAGCTTCAGCCAGGAGGTCATCCTCTTCATCATCGTCCTCATCAGCTACTTTCTCAAGGTGAAGTGGTGCCGCTTCGGGGGTATCGATCTCTGCTGCTGCCAGCTGCTCTTTTTTTGTTTTGGAACCGAGAAAAGAACTGACTTCAAAGATATCTGCCGCCTCTTTGACGGGGGGTTTTATCTGCACTCGAATACGTGCCTTCTTGCGAATCAGGCCAAAGATGCCGCTGGAACCGGTTTCAACGACTTCGATATCCAAGGTTTCTTGTGGAACTCCAAGAGCTTCGCATGCTTTCTTTATCGCTTCAGAGACATCTTTTCCGTAATAATCATTTTTGTCTAAAGACATTAATTTACCTTCTTCGAAAATATCTTCATGCTTTTTCAGACGGTTTCATCGACGAATAATGCTCCGGCATTATCTCAAATCAAGCGACGACGGCCGCCGCTTTATTGGTATCCCGGTTGATGAGCACCTGCTGCAGGATGGACAAGAGGTTGTTGACAAACCAGTATAAAACCAGCCCCGAAGCGAAGTTGAGAAACATAAACGTGAAAATAACCGGGAGAAACATCATTATTTTTGCCTGCGTCGGATCGGCTGTTGACGGAGAGAGTTTCTGTTGGAAAAACATCGACGCTCCCATCAATAAAGTAAGAACCGGCAATCCACCCAAGTACGGTATATCGAAACCGAGCCACAACCGATCAGGAGCGGAAAGATCAGATATCCACAACATAAAAGGTGCATGGCGCAGCTCAATACCCATGAGCAATACTTTGTAGAGCGCAAAAAACACTGGGATTTGTACTATCATCGGCAGACAGCCACCAAGGGGATTAACCTTGTACGTTTTATACAGGTTCATAACCTCCTGGTTCATCTTGGTCGGATCACCTTTATATTTTTCTTTGATCTTGACCATCTTCGGCTGCAATTTCTGCATATTTTTCATCGACTTCATGCCCTTCTGGGAAATCGGCCAGAAAACCGCCTTGAAGAGTATGGTGACTAAAATGATGGCCACACCGTAATTGTGCAAGTACGTGTAAAACCAGTTAAGCAACCAGAGAGTCGGCTTGGCTATAACATCAAACCAGCCGAAATTAATGGATTTATCGAGGTTACTACCGAGCTCTTTGAGCATCGTCAGTTTTTTCGGACCGTAAAATACGTTGTATTTATATTCTTTTTCTGCCCCTGCCTGAAGGGTGTCAAGATTTCCGGCAAGAACCATTTTCGTCAGGTCGTTGTTGCCCTGCATGGTAAAGGAAACACCCGAGCCTTCGATCGGTAACAGACCACAGAGGAAATAATTGCCCTCGTATCCAGCCCAATCAATAGTACCCTGCAGGGTCTTTGGCCCATCTTTAAAATCATCTGCGGGGACTTCTTTCAGTGCACCATTTAAGAAAGCCGCCGGTCCGGCAAACAGAAAACTCTCGGCAGGACTGTCAACCCCAAGAAAATGTTTGTTGACCAGATGCAGTTGCGGAAGGCCTTGAATGATCGCAGTTGAAGTATTTTTGACTTTAATGCTGAGGCCGATCAGGTAACTGTCGTTGGTAAAGGTGTACAGCCGTTCCACCGTCAGACCGTTCGCGGCCTGGGTCGTCATGCGCAGTTCACCCTTGCTCACATCGCTTGAGAGTTTAAGGTTTTCTTTGTCACTGTCATAAAGCACCTGAGTACCAATAACGCTGCCCCAGGAAAACTGTAGAGGAGCTCCCTGGCTCGCATCTGTTTTGACGAGCTCCATCCCTTTGGAGTCCTTGGCATGAGTCTCTTTATGTTTCTTCAGGATAAAGCTTTTGATTGCCCCGCCATCTTCAGACATGATCGCCGTAAAGAGATCGGTTTCAATCGTTATCTCCTTTGGGGTCCGAGCATATGTTTGGATGGGTAGGGTGCCAACCGGAGAAACAGCCGCAAGAGGTGCTGTGACCTGCTGAACAGCCGCCGGTTTTACCGGTTCGACAGGCTGCTGCTGAACCGGTTGTTCGACGCTGGTCGGCTTATCAAAGCCGACAAAAATATATTGATAACCGACGAGAATAACAAAAGAAATAATGATCGCAAGAAAGGCTCTGTAGTTATCCATTATACCTACCGTGAATTATGTCAACACCAGGGGAGTTGTGTCAATTAACAAGAAGATCCGGCCCTTGCCCCGATTACTGTACCGGATCATAGCCGCCTCGTGAAAAAGGATGGCAGCGGAGGATACGACGTATGCCGAGAAAACTCCCTCGAATGGCCCCATATTTTTCGATAGCCTGAATTGTATATGTGGAACACGTCGGAAAAAAGCGGCAACTTGGCGGGAGAAAGGGTGAAATAAAATACTTGTACCCTCGTACTATCCCAACAAATACTATTTTAAGGAGGTCGCTTCTCATTTTTTCATGCTTCCCGAGAATAACCAATGCGCCGCGCAAGAGGAGACACTACCATGCGGATATCCTTAGGATGTGAACAGGAAAAATCGGGACGAACGGCAAAAACAATATCCACTCCAACAGGATACTGTTCTCGCCAAAGCCTGAATGATTCCCGAATTATTCGTTTTAGGCGATTTCTCTTCACCGCACCGCGAATATTTCGATGAACACTTATCCCCAACCTGCTAGCCTCCGTTGTATTTGGCCAACAGATCAAGGTAAAACCATCGCCATGCAAACGTTTTCCCCGGCTATAGACATTCTCAAATTCCCACCCTTTTCGTAACAGGATGCTTTTTTCTAGTCGGTTGCCGGTCAAGGGGTTAGGCCGAAAGCCTTTTGCGGCCCCTTGCTCTTCGAGCCTGCAATATCGCCCGACCGCCTCGAGTGCTCATTCTTTCACGGAAACCGTGGGTGCGTTTACGCTTAAGAATACTTGGCTGAAATGTACGCTTGCTCATTTGTTACTTCCTCATCAGTTAATAATCATGGTGAAACCATGTTTTTTATACTTCAAAGATCGGGGAACGCTCTTCTTCGCCATGTTGCAGGCAGCTGTTTTCCGAACCAGTTATTTCCAGCTTTGGCGACATGACCAACAGCGGAACGACAAATTACAAGAGAGGAATATTAACCATATATGGTCACCAGTGTCAAACATTTTTGTCCTCAGCCCCTGCCATAACTTGCACAAGAACAATGGCTGTGCTATGCTCTTGCCTGCAAAAGAAGGTGGTGCCTATCTCTTTGTGTTAAACTTATTTTCTCCTTGCCCCTCCTTCTGCGCTTCCATGTTTTTAATCAATCTGCACATTTGGGTGGTTGCGTTTCCTACAAATCCATTACTTTTATGGCCAATTCCAAGATACAAACTTTCGCCGATATTAATTGGGCTGAACTCCGCGCCAACGCTTTTGAAAAAAAAGGATGGAGTAACAAAGGCCCGAAAGAATGGGATGCCAAGGCCGCTTCGTTTGCTACGAGAAATAAAAGTGCATCATATATCGATCTCTTTCTCGACCTCCTGCCACTCGAACCCACCATGTCGGTACTCGATGTAGGGTCTGGTCCCGGCACTTTAGCCATTCCAATCGCCGGCAAAGTCCGATCTGTGACTGCCATCGATTTTTCCAAAGGCATGCTTGAAGGACTGAACAAAATCGCCTCGGAAGAAAATGTTACTAATATCAAAACTATCCATTGCGCCTGGGAAGATGATTGGCAGGCCAAGGGAATTCGCCCGCACGACATCGCGATCGCCTCAAGAGCTATGGGCGTGCGAGATCTGGAGACTGCTCTTAAAAAAATTAATGACCACGCGTCGAGGTATGTCTTTCTTAGTGACCGAATAGGCGAAACCCCTTTTGATGTCGCGGCGTTTGCTGCGGTTGACCGCCCTTTTTCCGCCGGCCCGGACTATATTTATACCATCAATATTTTGTATTCACTGGGTATTCATCCCAATATTTCTGTGTTAACCCTCGAGCGGGAGATGACCTTCAGTTCGATGGAAGAAGCTTTAAGATCGTATAGCTGGATGTTCAGCGATATCACCGCCAGCGAAACAGTCGCTTTGGAAAAGTATCTTCAAAGACAAATCGTCAGCAGAGACTCCAACACGTTGACTCTGCGTCGAGAGGCCCCACCACGATGGGCGGTTATCTGGTGGCAAAAGAACGGTGAGCGCCCATAGCACCCTTATATAAATAATCGTCACCTTGAGTCTCCGTGCCTGCAGACCTAGCGATTTTTTAACATCAAGACCCCAACTGAGCTCTAAACGGACAAATAATGACTGAAGAATTTGATATTGTGGTAATCGGTGCCGGTCATGCCGGTTGCGAAGCAGCTCTGGCCGCCGCCAGGATGGGGTGTAAGACCCTTCTTACGGTAATTAATGCCGATACCATTGGAGCCATGTCATGTAATCCCGCCATCGGAGGGCTGGCAAAGGGCCATCTGGTACGGGAGATTGATTCCCTCGGGGGGGAAATGGCCCGAAATATTGACGCGACCTCCATTCAGTTTCGTCGGCTCAATACCAGCAAGGGTCCAGCCGTGCGATCTTCTCGCGCCCAGGCAGATCGGTTGTTGTACCGGCTACGTATGAAATCGGTGGTGGAAAACCAACAAAATCTGACCGTTAAACAAACGGTGGTCGATGGCCTTGTCATCCATGATGGGCAGATCTCAGGAATTATTACTTCCCT
>JAHJLI010000305.1 GCA_018821785.1 Pseudomonadota bacterium | reverse complement strand
CTTTCCCAAACCATAAAAAAAGGGTGTTGAATCGTATCGACTCAACACCCTTTTTCTCTTTTAAAAGTTTCTCAGTTTACGTGCAAAAAAACTCAGTTCACTGCATCATTAGCATAAAAACCGACTTGCACGATATCTGAGAAACTTAGCCTCAGCGTTTTCCTCTGTAATACCCAGAAAGTCTAGGAAAAGTGTCATAAAAGTAGCTACACATACTGATAGGTAAAGTTTCTCAGTTTATGTGCCCCCCTATAAAAAAGCAATATCTAATGGAACAAATCACATAAAAAAAGGGGCTAACCAGTTAATAACTCTGGCTAACCCCTTGTTTTTATTGGTACCCTCGGCGCGAATCGAACGCGCGACTCCAGGATTAGGAATCCTGTGCTCTATCCCCTGAGCTACGAGGGCAGTTGGACTTTTTCAATCAGGCGGAATAATACATAAGTTTTTCCAAAGCGCAATCATTTTTAAGCAGTTCTCAGATGGAGTACCTGCCCGTACACAGGCATCATTGGATAATCGACTACTGCGATTCGTCTTTGTTCAACAACGATTCACCATCTTCCAGGACGTTTCCTGAGAAAAATCTCTCTGACACACCACTATCAATCACACAATTCCGCCCTATTTTCTGTTCGGCAGGAACTCTTGCCCCCTTACCGACCAGGGTTATTCCTGTATAGAGATGGCTGGGCTTTCGTCGATTCACGCAGGTATGGTTATCCCCAAAGCCAATGGTCGCATTGACGCCCACCTGAACCCGTTTGTCTAAAATGGCCAGATCAACCTTCGCCCCTTTTCCGACGACACAGTCTTCAAAAAGAATGGAATCTTTAACCACGGCACCTTCCTCCACCACTACCCCGGGTGCCAACACTGAATTGATCACCGTCCCCTGGATATTGCTGCCGGCCGAAATCATGCAGTTTTTCAAGTGACAGCCCATGCCGAAGCGAGCCGGGGCACGATCCGCAGCACGACCTTCGGTGTCTATATTCGTTCTAATCTGCCATTTCTGTGGTGAAATGCCGCTATCTTTTCTCAGGACATCCATATTGGCCTCCCAATATGACTGGATCGTCCCGACATCGCGCCAGTATCCATAAAAAGGATAGGCAAAGACATCGTCTTTTGCAATTGCTCGTGGCAAAATGTGCATACCGAAATCATGCTCATCCTTGTCCTGGGATAAGGTTTTAAGCAGATATTGGTAATCAAATACATAGATTCCCATAGAGGCTAAGTTGGTCTTAGCTTCTTTCGGCTTTTCCTCCCAACCGACAATCCTGTCATTGCGATCAACGATACCCGCTCCAAACTGATGGATCTGGCTTTTTGGCACCGCCATCATCGCCACCGTCACATCGGCCTTTTTCGACCTGTGGTATTCAATCATCGCATCGAAATCCATGTGATAAATATGGTCGCCCGAAAGGATTACCACTTCATCAGCCGGATTATGTGCCAAAAAATCAATATTTCTACGCACCGCGTCGGCGGTTCCATGATACCAGTCGGATTCCCTTTCCCCGGTTCTCGGCGGCAAGATCTTTATTCCTCTGCTTCTCCCGGTAAGATCCCAGGCCTCACCCGACCCCAGATGACTCATCAGGGAGAGTGGTTTATACTGGGTAAGCACCCCAACCTTTGTCAACCCGCTATTCATAACATTGCTGAGGCTGAAATCAATAATCCGATAGATTCCAGCGAAGGGTACCGCAGGCTTGGCCCGTTTCTGCACCAGAATATTCAAACGACTGCCAACGCCACCGGCAAGAAGAAGAACCAGTGCTTCTTTCGCCCTTTTCATCGCAGCACCTCCCCCTTCTGCACACAAGCAGGCCAACTCTTGGAAACGAGATTGGGATAAATCGTCGCCCCTTCACCAATGACAGTGTTGTCCGGCACCTGATTGTTCCAACCGATGACGGTGACCTCGGTTTTAGCATCGCATGACTCGGGCCCGATTACCACATTCTTGCCATAAACATTGTTGACATCGGCGACGACTTTGTTAAACCGGCAATTCTCTCCGACCAGGTTGCTGAAAAACAGGACGGAATTTTCGACAATCGCTCCTTTCTTCACATGGACACCTGGGAACAGCACAGAATTCCTGACCGTTCCATCAATCTTACAGCCATTATAGATCAAACTGTTCTGAACCACTGCATTGTCTGCCATCTGTGCTGGTTCAAAGTCGCGAATGCTCCTGTGGTCGAGATTAGTCCGAAACACCCATTTTTCCAGATCAATGCCCGGCTCCGGGCCAAGCAGATCCATATTCGATTGCCAGTACTCATTGATGGTTCTGGTATAACCCCAGTAGCCACAGAATTTATAGCCGTACACTCGACAATTTTGTTTGAGCAAAACAGGAATAATGTCTTTGCCGAAGTGATAGGAATCCCCCGCCTGATTTTTTTCCAAGGCCTGGTACAAAACCTCGGGTTTAAAGCAGAGTATCGTCATCGACGCCCAGTTCGACTCCGGCTGGTCTGGTTTTTCCCAATAATTGATTACTCGACCACCACGATCGCCATCCTCATCGTTGAGCGCTGCAATGCCGAAGCGATTGGCTCCATCCATGGGAACACGGGTAAAAGCGATGGTGAGATCAGCATTCTTTGAGGTGTGATAATCGATCATGTCCTGATAATCCATCTTATAGATATGATCGCCGGAAAGAATGAGAATCTCCTCCGGTTGATGGTGATGGACATAATCGAGATTCTTATAGATGGCATCAGCCGGCCCGCGATACCAGTCGGCTGCCTCAGTACCAAGAAAAGGCGGGAGTATGGAAACCTGGCGATAACGCCCGACCATATCCCAGGCGGCACCTGTACCGATGTGATTGATAAGCGAGTAACTCCGATACTGACTGAGAATTGCAACCTGCTCAATTCCGGAGTTCATGAGATTACTGAGAGAGAAATCGATCACCCGCCCGAGCCCACCGAACGGCACTGCCGATTTGGGACGGTAATAGGTCAGGACGTTGAGTTCATCCACACGCCCCCCTGCCAGGATCATAGCCAACGTAGTAGGTTTCAGCATGGGCACCTCAAAAACAATAGGCTTATTGAAGAAAGCGAAGAAAATATCTGGTCCCTCGCCATCGTCACCCGACGACTTCACCGTATGGTAAAGGATATCAGGTCCATGCGCAACCCTTCAGACAGCCAATTCACAAAAATCGTTAAATATGGTGCGTTATGAAGCGCTTTAGAGTGTCCGAAGTGAACTCTTTTTCGCCTAGTTGAAGGTTTTTCAGCGGCACCTCGGCTCTGGCGGCTCCTTTATGGCCTCCTGCCGATCCCAACGAGTTGAAAATTCTCTCCGCCAGTTTGCCGGCATTCTTGCGATAACCGTCACAACGAAAAATCACTATTAATTTTTCACCATGAATTCCAGATACAAAGACCCAGTCTATCTCTCCGACATGGTTCAGAAAATCAGCAACGATAACCAACACATCGGGGCTTCGCACCCGGCCAAGATGGGTAAAATAGCGCCCCTTGGAGTATTTCAGTTCGGCCAGCGCCGTGCCGAAGTATTTGAGCTCCGAGCGCCGCAGGTCGGTCAACTCAAATTTTCTCACCAAATCTCGGTTGGCAATATTGAAGAGATATCTAAATGAGATACCGTCAGCTAATACCGATTTTTGCTCAAAATCATGGGTGTCAACCTTAATTCCATAAAACAGGGCAGTGGCCAGGGCCACTGAAGGCTTCATGCCGGCAGCTCGCAGGTATTCAACAATCATTGAGGAGGTGGCGCCATACTCCGGACGAATGTCAACAAATTCCACGTCCCCTGTATTTCCGACCGGGTGGTGATCGATTATGGCGTGAATTTTGAGTTTCTCAAAACAGGGGAGATGATCCGGTTGAGAATCGACCATAACCTTCTTACTGTAATTATCAATTTTGACATCTTTCAAACGCTCGAGGTGAATTTTCAGCCTCTCAACCATCGCCACATTGTTGAGACGTCTGATCTCATTGGGATGTGCTACTGTTACACTCTTAACCTTGTAGCGCAGCAATCTTCTGACAGCCAGCGCCGTTGCCAGAGCATCAGGATCGGCATTGATAATGATGAGAACATCATCTTCCTTGACAAAGAGATTCCAAAACGTGTGCAAACGATCCGAGGCGGTATTTTTAAATGTCTGTTTACACGGCAACGTATCTATTTTCTTTCGTTTATGCGCCATAGGGTAAAGTGGTATCGGGTTGAGAATTCGAAAATGTCTAATAATTCCAGTATCTCCAGGCCATGGAAGATTCGCAACAAGGTTCGACTATACCACATGAAATACAGCCATTGCAAGACCTTGAAAAAATCGCCTTGTTATAGACAGGCCAATGTTGACGTCAGCCAGTGATAATGTTACCTACATTGGGAATCAATAAGCTACCTAGGAGCCGTCACGAATTGACTTGGCATTTATTCTATTTTCGTTATGGATCTTTACGTTCCTTTTATTTGTGAGCGCCTGTTGTTATCTGACAGATGCTAAAGCTATTATAACCGTATGCATATTTTTTCAGTTTTTGATCGTTACGCCTTTAGAGGTTTTGCGTGAATCTGCTTAACCGTTATCTGCTTGGCCAGTTTATTAAATATTTCTTGACCGTCAACAGCGGTTTTGTCGCTATCTACCTTCTTGTTGATTTTTTCGAGAAGTATGATGATTTCGTGAACGCCGGCAAACCCCTTAGTCTGGCTATAGAATATTTCCTGATGACTATTCCTTTTATTGTCGACCAACTGGGGCCGGTCTTTGTCCTGCTTGCCGGAGTCATCAGTCTGGGGATCCTTAGCCATTCCAATGAACTCACCGCTCTGAAAGCCGGTGGTGTCCCTCTGGCTCTCATCATTCGTCCAATTGTTGTCGGCTCGGTTATATTTACCATGCTCTTTATCGCCGCCGCCCAGTGGCTCTTGCCGATCACCATAAGCCGAACTAACACTATTTGGTTCGAACAGCTGAAAGGCAAAGTCCCTCTCGGAATACTCCGCAATAATCGTTATTACTACAGAGGAACGGACGGATTCTACTCCTTCGCATGGCCCAACCCCAAATTCCATATTTTCAACGATTTCTCCTATTCTCGCTGGAACGAAACCTACAATATCGACTCCCTCACAACAGCGAATATTGCCGGTTGGAATGAACAAAACAACCACTGGATCTTAAAAATCGGCCAAATCCAACAACGCCAGGAAAACGGCCACTACACCATCACCAATTTCACCGAAAACGAATTCCAATTTCCTGAAAAACCTGAAGATTTTTTGATCCCGGCAAACAAATCGGCTGAACAGTCTTTGACCGAGCTGTATCAGGAAACAAAACGATCGAACGTGGAACATGAGGTTCAGGCAGCCTGGACGGCTTTTCTCGGCCGGGTCTCTTATATCCTTCTCGGCATTCCCCTGCTCCTGTTAGGCTTGCCTATATTGCTTTATTCCTACCGCAAATGGGGTCGCGATCTCTCTGTAGCCATTCCAGCCAGTTGCGGCTTAGCCTTTGTTGCCTGGGGCATTTGGGGAGCATTGCAATCTCTGGCTACTGCCGGCTACGTCTCCCCGGTTTTCGCCGCTGCCAGCATACATATCATTTTTTCAATCGCCGGCATCAGTCTGCTGAAACAAAATGATCGATGAAATAAAAAAAGCCCTCCGGGATGTGTTCCCGAAGGGCCGCAAGACTTTCCCTCTCGTTTTTTTCTGAAGGCTACTTAACCTCTACGATGGAGAGCATCTCCACATCAAAAACAAGAACTGAATTCGGCTCGATCATCGGAGCAGCCCCATTCTCACCGTAGGCCAACTCTGCTGGAATAACCAAATGCAGTTTTGAACCCGCATTCATCAACTGCAAGGCCTCACTCCAGCCCTTTATTACCTGGTCTACCTGAAACTCAGCAGGCTCACCATGTTTAGCGGTACTGTCAAACTCGGTGCCGTCGATCAATTTGCCGGCATATTCAACCTTCACCGTGTCGGTCGAGACAGCATTCTTGCCTTCACCTTTTTTGACAACCTCATACTGCAAACCACTGGCTGTGACTTTGACACCTTTCTTTTTCTTATTTTCAGCAAGATATGCTTCTCCAGCAGTCTTGTTTTTGGCTTTCATCTCGTCCAGTTTGGCCATTTGCTTAGCCTGCATCTTGGTGGCAAATTCCTTCTTGACCGCCAGCATCTCATCTGCAGTCAGCGTCGGCTGAGCCCCTTTAAACGCATCTTCAATGCCAATGAGGAGAAAATCCTTCTGGATATCTCCACCAGCACTTTTAAAATAGTTTCCCACCTCAAATCCCATGCTGTAGCTGAGCTTATCTTCAAAGCTTGCCGGGGGTGCCGCTTGAGAAAGACAAGGAACAGTAAGACAGATTCCCACTGTAAATTCTCACAATCAAATCCAGTAATTATCTCAACAACCAATACCAGCCAATAAACAAACAAGACAGCCGGTTGGATCACTTCAACCGGCTGTTGTTGTGTGTAGACAGCAGTCTACCGCACCGAGTTATCCCTT
>JAHJLI010000304.1 GCA_018821785.1 Pseudomonadota bacterium | reverse complement strand
TTCCTGGCAAAAAATGTCATTTTTGCCCTGCCGATCAATGCTGCACTGAAACTTCTTGGCCAAATCGATCCGAGCCTGCCTGAAAGCTCTGTTCCTGAAACATGGATTGCTACCGTTGTCTTCGGCTTTGATGATGACGTAAAACTCCCACCTGGCTTTGGTTATTTGACTCCGGAACAAGAGCAGCGATTTACCCTTGGTTCACTGTTTTCCTCGAACATGTTTCCCGGACGTGCCCCAGAAGGTCATATCGTCTTCGAAACACTGGTCGGCGGCAGAAGACATCCTGAAAGGCTTGAACTCGACGACAAAACCCTTACCGGCAAAGCTCTCGAAGACGTTCGGGAAATTCTCCAGCTGAGCAAAGATCCCGTCTACACAACCGTTTTACGATCCAGCGGCGGTATCCCTCAGCTGGAAAAGAACTATCCCCAGCTGCTTGCATGGCGTCAAAATTTTCTTGCCAGTCATCCTGGGCTGCACATTCTGGGATTTGGCTGGGAGGGGATAGGATTAAATGATATGATGAAATGCGCCAGTCGAGCTGCCGAAAATGTTCTTTTTTCATCGGCCAAGGATGAGCACGGTACGGATATAAAAGGGATTTATTTTTAGTGCCTTACTCCATAAAAACCACAACAACAAAAAGAAATCCTGAGAGTTTTTTGAAATTAGGAACTTGAAATAACCACCAAGGCACTTATCCCCGTGCTTTGCGGGGATGAGATGACCGTATCTCATAAGAGCATCAAAAACAAAGCACCCCTTGTAGCTCGCATATGCAAGTTGTTCAGGGCGGTATTGAATTAAATGACAGGTTTTCAGGAGCAAGGCGCTAGCCCCGGCAAAGCACGGGGATTTGGTTCAATACCCTTGAGGGTAGAAAAAACAAGCAATGACGAGAATTTTTTGAAATTAGGAACTTAAAGTGGCAACCAAGGTGCTTACACCCCTTGAACAACTTACGCATGCAAGCAACAAGGGGTGCTTTTTTTGATGCTCTTTTGTGGTGCGTTCATCTCATCCCCGCAAAGCACGGGGATAAGTGCCTTGGTGGCTACTTTAAGTTCCTAATTTCAAAAAATTCTCGTGATTGCTTGTTTTTCCGACAGTTTTTCAGGAGTAAGGCACTAAAGTTGTTTCACCTTATTACCCAATATCTCCAGCTGAGCATTAACGGAAGTGTCACGGACCATCATGTTCGAGACCACTTTGATTGAATGTAAAACTGTTGAGTGATCACGGTTGAAGGTCTTGCCTATATCTACCAGAGATTCTTCCGTATACTTGCGGGACAGGTACATGGCAATCTGCCTGGGAGTGGTGAAGGCTTTTTTCCTCGATTTAGACTGCAGCTCTTTGACGCTTACCTTGAACTGCCCACTTACCAGTTCGCAAATCATTGCCGCAGTCAGTATTTGATTTGCTCCAACCACAGAGCCTACCACCTGTCGCACTAGATCCATGTCAATATGGCCACCTGCCAAACGAGCCCTGGCACGAATCGCAATGAGCGCTGATTCTATTTTACGGACATCTCCGCGAATATGATTGGCCAGATAGCCGACCAAATCCTCATTGAGCTGCAACTGCTGCTGAAGGGCCTTCTTCTCTACTATCCGGTAGCGAGTGTTCACATCCGGAGCTTTCATGGTAGTTACCAGCCCTGAGGTCATCCGAGAGCGAAACTCATTGTCAATCCCTATCAGATCGCGAGGAGCGCTATTGGAGGTAAGAATCACTCTCTTTCCGGATTTAATCAGGAAATCAAGAATGTCATTCAATTCCTCCTGGGTTTTTTTCTTCCCGGTTAGAGAATGAACATCCTCCACCAACAAGATATCACAATTCTCCTGATATTTTCGTTTAAAATCATCCATGGTCTTTGTCTGAATTCCACGAATCATTTCCGCAGCGAACTGTTTAGCTGTCAGGTAGTGCAGTCTGGTCATCGGTGATTCGGTAAACACCTGATGTGCCACGGCATGGGTGAGATGGCTTTTACCCAGACCGGTTCCACTGTTAATGTAAAGACAAGGTCCAACCAATCCATCTTCGGCAACTATTGATCGGCAGGCCGACTCAGCAAGAATATTTGACTCACCAACCATGAACTCGTCAAAAGTGTAGCGCGGATGAAGAGACCGGGATTTTGAGTTATTTTGAGGGACATTAGGGAGCCGCATCTGGGTTCTTGGTGTTCCCTTCCCAGTTGAAGAAATAGGTTCACGTTCCCGACTTTTTTCACAAAATATTATCTGCGTCGATTGCAGACCGTTCTCCTGTAATTTGTCTTCTATCACCGATGAAAAATTCTGTTTAACATATGCACTGAAATATCTATCTGGACCTGAAAGGTAGAGACGATCGCCCTGAAACTGCTCAAACTGAAGCGGCTCTATCCAAAGATGAAAAATATTATCGGCAAGAGTCTCTTTAAGACTCTCTTTAACTTTCGCCCAGACCATAAATGAATCCTTCACACAATTATAAAATAGATTAATGAGGAAAAAATATCTTCAGCCAACCAGAATATCCCGTACAATTGACGCGTACTATCAGCACAACTAATGAATAACTTTCAGCTATGACAACCCGTAGAGCAGAATCACCGGGCGTGAACCACCAGATATGAAATTTATGGGACGAAATAAACTCTAATTCATTTTTTCCGTCAAAGACGATTTTCAGATATTTTCAGATAACACTAACCGGTTATCCA
>JAHJLI010000303.1 GCA_018821785.1 Pseudomonadota bacterium | reverse complement strand
TCGCCTACCTGGTTTTGGACAGCAGGTAGCGGGATTAAATTAAAAAAGGAACTTGGTTTGCGAAAATCTATTTTTGCCTTCGCAAGGTACAGTAAAATCAACATTGATTTTTCAATTCTGTCCTGTTTTGGACAGCAGTGAAAGAAGAGCTTGTCAATTCTAGCGAAGACAGCCTTACCCGCATCGTTATTTAATACCTTGAGACATTGTAAAAATAGACTTGAAGTGATTTTTGGAAAAAAACGGTTAATTCCGGAACTACAGCAGCGATTTTCGACCAAAGATTTGTATTATTCAACAACAAATCTGGATAGTTCACTTGATCTGATGGCTATTTGTATTGCAAAATTAGATTCGTGAACATTCATGGTCAATAACCTGTTTACATAATTACTTATAGGTCTTTTTAACCTATTTTGAGCTGATTTATTGACAAAAAACTCAAAGTTGAATTTCCTCAGGGCTATATGGGATTTGATTATCTGATTACCCCTAAAGCTGAGCTTTAGGGGTAATCAGAATCTATTATGTGCAAATTAATTTCAAACTTAAATATTTGTAATAAAAATGCAACTTACAATCATTGCAGGTGCGAGACCTAACTTTATGAAGATTGCACCTGTTATTCATGCCATAAGAAGAAAAGTGAAAGATCAGAATGTATTGATTCAATATCGCTTAGTTCATACTGGGCAGCATTATGATCGTAATATGAGCGGGGCTTTTTTTGAGGAACTTGATATCCCCAACCCTGATAAAAACCTCGGTGTCGGTAGCGGGACCCAAGCCGAGCAGACTGCTGCTATAATGGTTGCTTTTGAAAAAGAGCTAATAGCAAATCCGGCAGACATAGTGCTGGTGGTAGGTGATGTGACTTCGACAATGGCCTGCTCAATTGTCGCCAAAAAGCTCAATACCAAAGTGGCTCATGTGGAAGCCGGCATCCGTTCATTTGATCAGTCAATGCCAGAAGAAATTAACCGCATTGTGACTGACAGCATTACAGATTATTTTTTCACCACTAGCGAATTTGCCAACCGGAATCTGAGAAATGCAGGGGTACCGGAAGACAGGATTGTTTTTGTGGGTAACGTGATGATCGATACCCTTCTTGCAAACTTTCACCGCTTTAAAAAACCGGAAATATTTGACACACTAGATTTGAAGGAGCAGCAATATCTTGTCCTGACTATGCACCGCCCCGCAAATGTGGATGAAATTGAAAAACTAAGGGCTTTTATTTTCGCCATCACTAAAAATGTGCAGGGTCTGCCGGTGATTTTTCCCATTCATCCCAGGACGGCCGGCGTATTGGAAAATTCGGGAATCAACCATGCCAATCTTATAGTAATAAATCCCCTCGGTTATCTAGAGTTTAATTATCTGGTCTCCCGCTCAAAAGCCGTTATCACCGACTCAGGTGGCATTACCGAAGAGACCACTGTTATGGGGATTCCGTGTATGACACTGCGTGACAACACAGAGCGGCCTGAAACCTGCACCTTGGGCACCAATAAATTGGTCGGCACAAACCCGGACAACATCGGTCCAGCCCTTGAAGAGCTGTTTGCCGGGAATTGGCAAGTCGGAAGCATACCTGATTTATGGGACGGCAATGCCGGAGAAAGAATCGTCAATCATTTTATTGTATTACAAAAAAATGGATAAAAAAAAAATATTGATTGTCAGTAAGGGCTTTTACCCGGAAATTACACCACGTTCATTTCGGGCAACCGAGCTTGCCAAGGAATTATCCCGTCAGGGCCACGATGTAACAGTGCTTACTATCTCAAGGGATTACAATTATGATGAATTGCATTCAATTTATAAGAATCTGCGGATAAAATTTATTGACCCGCTTGTTTTTCCTGCTATTGGGACATCCAGTGATCGGCATATGGGCCTTTTAAAAAGAGGCATTCGCCGTACGCTATTACTGCTGTTTGAATATCCTGCAATCGAACTGATGTTCATGGTTGCGAGGGCATTGAGGAAAGAGAGCGGCTATGATCTGCTCATATCAATTGCCGTTCCTTATCCTGTCCATTGGGGGGTCGCTAAGGCACGGAATTCAGATCACCCAATCACTAAAATGTGGATAGCTGATTGCGGCGACCCTTATATGGGTTGTAAAACAGATTCATTCAATAAACTTTTCTATTTCGCCTATATCGAAAAATGGTTTTGCCGTAAAGCGGATTACATCACCATTCCGCTGGAAGCCGCTCGCAAAGGTTATTATGAAGAATTTCAAAACAAAATCAGAATTATTCCGCAAGGGATATCATTCGATCAGACCAGTATTTCAAAAGAAATCAAAAATGAGGTCCCAACCTTTGCCTATGCCGGCGGATTTATTACTGGCATCCGTGATCCCGGGAAATTATTAAATCACCTGGCATCCGTGGCAAAGCCCTTTAAATTCATTATTTATACCAATGCTGCCGACATGCTTCGTCCTTATGCTGAACAATTAAAGGGAAAATTAGAGGTGCGGAAATACATACCCCGCAAAGAGGTTTTGAATGTTCTGGCGACAATGGATTTTCTGGTTAATTTCGACAACAACACAAACGTTCAGTCACCCAGCAAACTGATCGATTATGCGCTGGTTCAGCGTCCGGTGTTAAACATCACCGCTGATTTTAACCCGACCATTATTGATGAATTTTTAAATGGAAATTACAACCACCAATTAATAATACCGGATATGACACAATACAATATTCAAAACGTGGCCGGCAAGTTTTTGGATCTTCTTCCCTGACTTACTATGCAGCTTGATACCTTTCCATTAAAGCAGTCCACAACCAAAAAATGGATCATCAACCGGAAAAAAGCAGAAATCTATCTTCTTTTTCTCATCTGGCCCTTTGCCGCGTTTTTGGTTGCCTTGAGACACTATCATCTCAAGGTTTCACGCAATATCATCTATCTTTTTCTGGTTCTTTATGGTTTTACATTCGTATTCGCAAGTGAAGGGCTTGATTCATATCGATATGCTGGAAAGCTGAAGCAAGCAGCCGCTCTTCCGTTTACCGCATTTTGGGATATTGTCGGCGGTATTTATGCCGATGACACTTCGGTTGATATCGTTGAACCGTTTATCCGGTTTCTGGTATCCCGTATCACCGATCACCCAAGCCTGCTTTTTGCTGTTTTTGCCTTGGTCTTTGGTTATTTTTATCTGCATATCATCAATCTGCTGTATGATCGGTTCAGAAAAAGCCACAATCCAAATGCGCTGGTTCATTTTCTCTTTTTCATCACAATAATACCGATTTTTGGCATTAATGGCTTTCGCTTTTGGACGGCCGCCTGGGTATTTTTTTATGGGGCATATCATGTCGTCCTGTTTAAAGATAAACGGTTTTTATGGGTGAGCTTGGCTGCATGCCTGGTTCATTTTTCATTCCTTTCAGCTAATACTGTTCTGCTGGTTTATTTTTTTATCGGAAACCGAAATATTGTTTATTATTCGTTGGTTGTGCTGTCATTTATTATACCTGATTTAGTCTCCCCCTATTTGTCGCAAATTGCTGATGTTTTAGGTGGAGGGTTAGAAAGCCGGATTATGAGCTACACCAATCAAAGTTATAAAATTGCCGTATCTAATGCATTAGATGAAACTCGCTGGTTTATGCAATGGTCTGGCAAATTGGTTTTATATTATCTCTTTTTTGGCATACTATTTCTGAAATTGAAATTCACAAGGATTGTTCAAAACGATGAGTTGCAGAATTTGTTTTCATTCATGTTGTTTTTCCTGTCTTTTGTGAATTTTGCCAGGCCTGTCCCGTCTTTTGGCGGCCGCTTTCAATCTGTGTTTTTCCTTTTTGCTGTGTTATTTATTTTTATAGTATTCACAAAGATGCAGGGAAGAAAATGGCATGTCATAACTATAGTTGGATTGTTCCCCATGGCACTGTCGGCTGCAATTGCTTTTCGAATGGGGGCTGAGACACTAAATTATTTTCTTTTTGCTCCCACACCTTTTTTCTTTTTAGGCAGTGACATTGCCCTATATGATTTGATCAAGGATATGACTATATATAAACTCTTATTCAAGTAAGAAACGGAATGCCTTCTACTCTAAAAAATCGCGTCCTTCGCAATTTAAGCAACCTTCCTGGCTGGTGCACCTCACGCAAAATCGTTGTGATCGAATCCGACGACTGGGGCAGTATCCGGATGCCATCCCGAAAAGTATTCGATACGCTTTCAAAAGCAGGGTTGGATTTGAAATCCGGCGATAGTCTCAGGTATAACTTATATGATTCTCTGGCGACGAGCGGTGATTTAAGTGCTTTATTTGAAACGATATCTTCAGTGAAAGACAAAAACGGCAGGTCCTGTGTATTTACGGCTATAAGCCTGGTTGCCAATCCTGATTTTGAAAAAATTAAAGATTCCTGCTTTCAGGAGTATTTTTATGAACCTTTCACTCAAACCCTCAAACGATACCCAGGATGTGAAAAATCCTTCTCACTATGGCAAGAAGGGATTCAAAGAGGCTTATTCATGCCTCAGTTTCACGGCCGCGAGCATCTCAATGCTACCGCGTGGATGCGATCCCTTCAGGCTGGCCATTGGGATACCTGCCTAGCTTTTGAGTATGGAATGTGGGGATTTAAAACACAAAGGGAAGACAATATTCCGGTCACATTCCAAGCGGCGTTTGATATAGGTGACCTAATTGAAATACCCTTTCAGAAAACCGTTATAAAGGAAGGGCTATCCCTTTTTAATAGACTTTTCGGATACCCGGCTTCATTTTTTGTGCCCCCCAACGGTCCCCTTAACCGACAGCTCGAAAAAACAGCGGCTGAAAATGGGATTAGCTATATAGCTACCTCTAAGATTCAGCGGGAACCCTTGGGGAAAGGGAAAACACAAAAAAATCTTCACTGGCTAGGGCAGAAAAACCGATGTGGCCAGTATTATCTCACTCGAAATTGTTTTTTTGAACCCAGTCAGGAAGGCCGAGACTGGGTCAACGCCTGTCTGAATGATATTCGCATTGCTTTTCGTTGGAATAAGCCTGCGGTCATCAGTTCTCACAGGGTCAATTATGTTGGCGCCATTGACCAGAAAAACCGGGATCGTGGTTTGAAGGATTTAAAGACATTGCTTGCCCAGATAATGAAGAAATGGCCGGATGTGGAGTTTATGACTTCGGTGCAACTCGGGGACTGTCTTTCAATTTGAGAGGATTAACTCCATCTATCAAAACTTATCAGTAGTATCCGGTTAGAAAATTGCATGCGAAATATTAATAAATATTAACCATTTGGATCATTTTTTACTTGACAAATAAATAAAAATTTTCGGTCGCCCCTCTTAAAAGAGAAAATCTTTTAAGAGGGAGCTGAAATGAAATTTGTGAAATTTTA
>JAHJLI010000302.1 GCA_018821785.1 Pseudomonadota bacterium | reverse complement strand
TCGCCTACCTGGTTTTGGACAGCAGGTAGCGGGATTAAATTAAAAAAGGAACTTGGTTTGCGAAAATCTATTTTTGCCTTCGCAAGGTACAGTAAAATCAACATTGATTTTTCAATTCTGTCCTGTTTTGGACAGCAGTGATATCCCCTATTGGCTGGCTAATTGTGGCCGGAAAGGGGCAGAAATCCTCATCCGTTTGATGCGCAAGACGGGCCTCAAGGCAACCCTGCCGCCGGAATTAATGTTTCTCGACAGTTTCTACAAACCACAAACCCTTTCGATCGCAAAACTCCAAGAATCCTCGTTCATTGACCCCATGCCCGAAGAGACAATTTTTAGTCGGCTGCCGGATATGGTGGCCTACTACCTCAACCGCTGGAGCAACGAAAACCTGATAACAATCAATGATAAAACCATCAGTAAAGAAACCACTGCAACGCATGCTTTCGCAAGCGACCCCGAATCACTGATTGACTCTGTTCATTCCCAGGGCATCGGTCCATTCCCCGACATACAAAGCAAGTAGTCCTTCTTTTGAAACAATGGGAGATTTGTCAATGGGTTGACATATTTTCTCAATAGCCTTAATGAAAAACTCATCTTGAGACTCAAATGATGGTTGAAAAAAAAACAGGTGTTCTGATTGGCGGCTCCGGTTTGATCGGAGGCACAATCGTCAATTTTTATAAAACCAACTATCCCAACATTATTGATATTCGTGCACCAAGCAGCAAGAAAGTCTCCCTGCGCGAGGAAGCCGATATCCACGGCTATCTGGCCGATGTCAAGCCTGATTTCGTCATCAATGCCGCCATGGCAAGCCTCGGATCAGACAGCCAGCTGGCCTGTGAGGTTAATTATCTTGGACCGATCAATCTTGCCAGATGTGCCAATACCCTAGGAATTCCTTATATACATATCAGTTCCGCCGCCACCCTGCCGGCTGGCCTTAACCTCGGGGAAGAAGACAGCTTGGCCCTCTCCCCCCGCCTGAACAATTATGCCAAATCAAAACTCATGGCTGAACTGACATTAAGATACATGGCCGAAAAAGAAGGCCTTGACTACTCCTGCATCCGCCTGGCTATCGTCTACGGTGCCCACGATCATAAAATCCAGGGCTTTCACCGCATGTTTTTTTCCATCGCCGACGAATCAATGCCCGTCCTTTTTACCAGGAAGAACACCCTCCACTCATACAGCAATGCCCAAAAACTGCCTTTTTTAATCCACCATATGCTGAAAAACAGGGCCGAGTTCGGCGGCGGTACCTATAATTTCGTGGACAAGAACCCGGTCGACCTGGCCACTCTTATTCTCACCATCAAATCCTACCTGCAACTTTCCCTGCCAAAAGAAATCTATATCCCCTATTGGCTGGCAAACAGCGGCAGAAAAGGAATGGAGATCCTCCTCCGTCTTCTCCGCAAGATCGGATTAAAGGCAACCCTGCCGCCGGAATTGATGTTTCTCGATAGTTTTTACAGACCGCAGACCCTTTCGCCGAAGAAGCTTATGGAGTCGTCATTCATCGACCCGCTGCCCGACGAGACGATTTTTACTCGACTACCCGAACTGGTAATCTACTACCTCACCCGCTGGAGCCATGAAAACCAGATAACAACTTTTAATGAAACAATCGGCAAGGAAAACAAGGTGGCAAAAGCATTTATCTACAACCCCGAGTTTTTGATTGACTCGATCCATACCAGTGGCACCAATCTGATTTCAGAGATGCAAAAAAAATAACCCCGATATACGGGAGTATCTTAACCGAGTGGCGAACCGGCAATTCCCTGGAGTTACCCTCAAAGCTGAAAATCTCATTCCTGCCTGGTTTTTCCCTTCAGTATCTGGTATAGACAACCACTTTCTCAACAACAGAACAATCCACCCTTACCTTTCAAAACGGATAGACGGTATGAACATAGATAATCCGGCGATCATTCAATTCATCAAATACGCCTTAGCTGGTGGCCTTGCCACCCTTGCCCATATCACCATCTTTCATCTCTTTGCCTGGAAGATCTTTCCTGCCCTACAAGAAAAGGACCATGCGGTTCGGTTCTTCAAGCTCACCATCAGAAAAATCAATGACACGACCAGAGCTCGCAACTCAATGATCAGTAATTTTAGCGCCTTCCTCATTGCCAATATGGTGGCCTATATCACCAACATTCTCTTTGTCTTTCAAGGCGGGAAATACCATTTCGTCATCGAGATTCTTCTTTTCTACGCGGTCTCGGGCATAAGCACCTTCCTTGGCACCATGTTGATGGGCGTTCTCATCAAACGCGTTGGCCTTCTCACCACATACGCCTTTACCGCCAACATTTTTACGGCGGTGATGATTAACTACGCTATGCGTAAATTCTTTATTTTTAACGGCTAGAAGGGCTGAGACGGCAACGAGGCAATTCCAAGAAGTTCGGAGAAGTGCTGCACAAATCGCAGTCAAAAAAAAAGCCTGCATTTGCCTGGAGAAACAACCGACAGACGCAAATCCCTTATGGTTCTCGCTTTTCTGATTCGCCAATTTTCCAGACCAGCATCGCGCCGACGATATAATTGTTATGGGTGCCAACGAGCGGACTGTCTTCATAGACCGCCCCGTCGATATTGACCCAGCGACCATAACAACTCGCCGAGAAACTGGGAGTCAACTCCCTGGTGATGCTTCCAGACAACTGCATGCCACCGTAACCACCTTCTGCTTCATAATATTCGCGATTCGGCGTGACATAGGCAAGGGGGACATCATAAAAATACTTGTGCATCGCGGCATCAGCAAACCGTATTCCGGTGCTGGCATGAAAGCGAATTTTCTGCTCTTTAAAAATCCTTGAATCCCTGAATATAATCGATACATCAGACACATATCCTTCATGTCCAACATCAAGACCACTGTCAAAATCGAAGGAAAAAGCCGACCGCAGGGTAACCTGGAGGAAGAATGAATCCCGCTCACCATAATCGAAAAAATAGTAATTCAAGGCTGGACCTATTTCACCGAGGGCCTCAAGTTCCTCCATTCCCTTCCTCGCATCATTGTCACCTGCCGGGGGATTACCAGCGAGGGAAATATCCGTCTCAAACTGCTTGTACCGCCAGAATATCCCACGAATTCCATCCCGATCCGCTTTGAGGATTTCTCCGCGGTAGACAAAATATGGTAAGGGGAAGGCATAGGTTTGATACTCATCCGACCCTGTATATTGTGGAAAGTGGGCCATCAGACCGACAATTCCATATTCATAGAGGGGCAGTTTTTCTTCCTGCAAAACAGCCGACTCACCGGCACATTCCCCGGTCCACCCTGCTGACACCATCAACAGTCCAGCGAGGAAACATACTAATTTATTGCCCATTCGAGACCTCAAAGAAAATCAAGAGTGCTACAAAAAATGGCCAGGCGCATGGTTTCGACCATTGTCCTGGCAACTATCTCCCTTACCGGCGGTAACTTGCTACGGCACTGCTGTTCGCCTTACCCTGGTGCACCGACGACTGCAACCGTCTGGCCTGCCAGTACTTCTCATGCCAATAGGAGTCATCGAGACTGGAGAGAGTCACCCCTTTCGAAAGGGATGCGTGAATAAACTGATCATCGGCGAGATAAATTCCCACATGTTTCTTTGTTCGCCCGGTGTTGAAAAAGACCAGGTCACCGGTTTTCAAGGAAGCCTTTGTTACTTCTCTTCCGCTCTCTGCCTGCTCTCCGGCTGTCCTCGGTAATGAAAGGCCAAACAGATCTCGATAGGCAAGGACGGTGAAACCCGAACAGTCGATACCCGAAGAAGACATACCACCATCGATATACGGTGTTCCCCGCCATTTTTCATAATGACGTTGAAGGAGGAGAACATTTTCTTTGCTCACCGCCGGTTTTTCAGAGCCTGGTGTACGCTTTTGCTGCGGATAATAAGAAACCCGGACTTTTGGCGCACATCCTTGTAAACACAGGAGAAGAGCAGCAAGCACCAGAATTTGAACACCGCCAAATCGCCAGAATGTTCGCCACCACCCTTTTTCAGCGAGCATTTTTTCTGCACCAATGCCCATATTTTCCCCACTCTCCTTCTACCTTTGTTATTAACCATTTCCGATCTACACCGACAACACCATTGATAATAAAGGAAATATATTTTAAATTCAATGGCAGGAGTGACAAAAGTTAAGGAAAACAGCGGTTTTTTCGTTCATTTCCAACAAACGCCCCGTCACTTACCCCCGAAAATGTCAGACACAAGGTGCCGTTGTGAGCATACAAGAGATATTTGACCGAAGTTCTAAGACCTATGACCACGAACGCCGTAGGCTGATTCCCTGTTATGACGATTTTTACACCATTCCTCTGGATATTATCCCTTTTCATCAGGATCGTGAACTGCGTGTCCTCGACCTGGGTGCCGGAACCGGGCTTCTTAGTGCCGGAGTGGCGGCACGTTACCCGCGCGCCCTGCTGACTCTGGTCGATCTTTCGCCGGCCATGTTAAGAATCGCCGAGGAACGATTTGCAGGCAGCGACGCCGGCCGAGTGACTTTTCAGGTCATGGACTACGGTAAAGAACCCCTCAGAGGCATCTATGATCTGATAATTTCCGCCCTATCTATCCACCATCTGACGGATAATGCTAAGGCCGATTTGTTCGAGAAAGTCCATAATGCACTCGAGCCGGGCGGCATGTTCATCAACGCAGATCTGGTGCAGGGAGAAAATGCGATGGCGGAAAAAATCTGTGTACGCACCTGGTTGCGCAAGGTGCGCGAAAACGGGATATCTGAGGAAGCACTTACAGCCGCTTTTGAACGAATGAAGGAGGACCGAATGTCCCCCTTGTCCAGTCAGCTCGCCTGGCTGACACAGGCCAACTTTATCGATGTCACCACCTGGTACCGCAACTACAGTTTCGTCATCTATTCTGCGACAAAGCCTCTCACCGCCAAATGATCCCAAAGACATGAGGGGACGACAGCATTCCACAAAAAGGAGCACCGATGAAGGCCGTCTTTCTTGACAGTGAAGGGCTGGATGAATTTCTTCTTGATGAGCTTACCGGCGAATGTACTGCCCTTCAGGTGTTTCGCACTACGTCTCCAGAAGAGGTCGCCAACAGGATTGCCGGCGCCGAGCTGGTCATTCTCAACAAGGTACCGATCTCCCGCGACCACCTGCTGGCAGCACCTTCCGTTCGACTGATTTGCGTAGTGGCCACCGGCACCGATGTTGTGGAGCTGCTGGCAGCTTCGGAACTTGGAGTAACTGTTTGCAATTGCCAGGCGTATGGCACCGATTCAGTTGTGCAGCATGTTTTTGCCACGATTCTCGCCCTGCACACCAATCTTCTTTCCTACCACGGTGCTGTCAGAGCAGGCCACTGGCAGAATGCCCGTCAATTCTGTTTTCTCGATTATCCAATCATCGAGCTGAAGGGCAAGACCATCGGAATCGTCGGTTACGGCACCCTTGGCCGGGCCATAGCTGACATGGCTCGTGCCTTCGGTATGAAAATCATGGTCGCTCGACGGCCCGGCGGTCCGCCGGACGACCGACCGACACTTGCCGAGATGCTGCCGGAAATCGATATTCTCACACTGCACTGCCCACTTACCGACTACTCGCGCAATCTCATTGATGGCAGCGCTATCGCCCTGATGAAACCGTCTGCTTTTCTTGTCAATGCCGCCCGCGGCGGTATTGTCGACGAGGTCGCCCTGGCCGAAGCCCTCCGATCGGGAAAGATCGCCGGTGCAGCCATCGATGTGCTGAGCAGCGAACCGCCGCGCCTCGGTAACCCTCTCCTCGATCCGCATCTGCCGAATCTCATTCTCACCCCACATATTGCCTGGGCCAGTCGCGAAGCGCGACAACGAATTCTCGACCAGACGGCTGAGAACATCCGGGCTTTCAAGGAGGGAGCACCAATCAGGGTTGTCAATGACCCTTCTCGGGAGTGCGGTGATATGTAGTCCGCCATAATTCAGTCTACCGGTTTTGCCAACGTCAAGACCTTCAAACTTGGCCGAACTGCTGGAATACTGTTGGGTTATACTTTATCGCTTTCCACCCGTGTTGTTTTTGCCTGATTTGTTGCGCCTGGACGTGGGAGATGCGGTGTTGTTAACGCCTCTCTGGTGTCTCCTGCCATCTGCCGCCCCTCGAAATTTTTCTCCGTCCTGTTGTTCGCCGCCCTTGCGCGGTTTACGGTGAATACTTTTCCCATCATCCGGAGGACTCTGATGATCAACTTGCGGTAACTGTGGCGCCGGCTTCGGTTTCTTCGGTTTCTTCGGCCGTGTCTTTTTAAGACAGGTGAGCGGCACACTATGTTTTGGAATATAGCCGGCAACAACCTCGCGCACAAGCAGCCTGTTAAGCAATGTTTCGATTGCCGCGAGGAGATTGACCTCGTCGGCACTGACCAGAGAAATTGCCATACCGTCTAGCCCGGCACGACCGGTGCGGCCTATACGATGAATATAGTCTTCGGCAACTTTCGGCAGATCGACATTGATAACGTGAGTCAGTTCGCTGATATCGATGCCTCGCGAAGCGATATCAGTGGCAACGAGAACACGGATCGTATTTGCCTTAAAATCGCAGAGGGCTCGGGTCCGTGCCCCCTGACTTTTCTCGCCGTGAATCGCCAGGGCCGAAATGCCCTTATCGGCCAGTTTCTGCACCAGCTGGTCGGCACTGATCCTGGTCCGGGTGAAGACCAGCACCTGTTGCCAGTCATTGTTGTGTAGCAGGTGGCAGAGCAGGCCCGTCTTTCTGCTTTTATCCACCTCGTAAATCAACTGTTCCACCCTCTTGGCAGCAGAATTTGGAGGGTCGATCTGTATGTGTACCGGTCTTTGCAGAAACTTTTCGGCAAGAGTCCGGATACCACTCGGAAATGTTGCGGAAAAGAGCAAGTTTTGTCGCCTTTTCGGCAACATTCCCAGGATTTTGTTGATGTCGTCCATAAAGCCCAGATCAAGCATCCGGTCCGCTTCATCAAGCACCAGCGTTTCCACCTGGAGAAACTTCACAGCATTCTGCTGGTAAAGATCAAGCAGTCGCCCCGGTGTCGCAACCAGAATATCGATCCCGCTTCGCAGTTTCATCATCTGCGGATTGATCTTCACTCCACCGTAAACAACGCCACTCCTCATCGGCAGATACTTGCCGAATACGACAATGACCTCTCCAACCTGCACAACCAACTCGCGGGTCGGTGCCAGCACCAGAGCCCGAATATGGTTTGCCTTTGCCCTTGGACCGCTAGCCAAACGCTGCATTAGCGGCAAGGCAAAAGCAGCGGTTTTTCCCGTCCCTGTCTGGGCTGCGGCCATGACATCCTTACCGGAAAGCACAGCCGGGATCGCCTGTAGCTGCACCGCAGTAGGAGTGGAATACCCCAGTTCATCAAGAGCACGAAGAAGAGGTTCGAAAAGACCGAGGGAAGAAAAGGACATAGCGAGATTAAAATTGAGCATTTGCAAACGGAGCATGACGTTTTCATGCGAAACAGGGTAAATGAATATTGTGGAAGACTATACCAGTCCGGACGACAGACTCAATAGATATTGAAAATATGCTACAGTGAAACTGAAATCCCATGATTACACGCCCTATTACAACCTCAGACTTTACTGATGTTCTAGCACTCAATGAAGAGTCTGTTCGCTACCTCAGTCCACTATCCTCGGCGCAGCTCGGCAAGCTTCACAGCCAGTCGGTATTTCATCGGGTTGTTGAGGAGGATGGCCTAATCATCGCCTTCATCTTGGCGTTGCAACCAGGCACAGATTATCAAAGCGTCAATTACCAATGGTTCGTTGAAAGATACAACCGCTTTCTGTACATTGATCGGGTGGTTGTCTCACAACGCGTTCAAACTCAGGGTGCGGGCTCGGCCCTTTACCGAGAGGTACTGGCCTACGCAAAAGAAAATCATATCCCTTTTGTGACCTGTGAATTTGACATTGAACCTCCCAATCCAATTTCCGAAAGATTTCACAAGAGGTTCGGCTTTACTGAGGTTGGTAGACAATCAGTTGCAGATGGCAGAAAAACTGTGTCGCTGCAAATTTCCACAGTAAACGACAAATAATAAAGCTCCACACTCTTTCTTTCTGGTGGTATAACTCCCATCGTACCGATGGGGTTGCATACAATGGTTGTGTTGCCAAATCTCTTTCTCGGATCTGCCGATCTTTCGGCTCGTGGAAACCTCTATGCTTGGAACAATAGTAAACACATTGGCAATCATAGCCGGCAGCCTGCTGGGACTTCTCTTCAGCAGGGGTATCGCCGAAAATTATAAAGAAATCATCCTCAGCGGGGTTGGACTCTCGGTGATTCTCATCGGTATGAAAGGTGCCCTTGTTTCCAATGACCTGATGGTGGTTATTTTTTCCGTTGTCATTGGCGCCTTGCTCGGCGAGGGTCTGAAAATCGAGGAGAAATTACAGAAGGTCGGGGTCTTTCTCGAAAGCAAAGTGGCTGCCAAATCCAGTGACAGGCGGTCGTTTGCCCGGGGATTCGTGACCGCCAGTCTGGTTTTCTGCGTCGGCTCTATGGCGATTGTCGGTTCCCTGGAAAGTGGCTTAACTGGAAATCACCAGACTTTATTTGCCAAATCGGTGCTCGACGGAGTGACTTCCGTCATCTTTGCCTCAACCATGGGTCTGGGGGTGATGTTTTCGAGCATCGCCGTATTCATTTACCAGGGCATAATAACCGTGACCGCCGGCTTCATGAAAAACTTCCTGGTACCCGAGACAATAACACAGATGACCTCCGTTGGTGGCTTGCTCATCATGGCTATAGGTTTCAACATGCTCAAAATAACGACAATCCGGGTCGGCAACCTGCTCCCCGCCATCTTCCTGCCTTTGGCCTACTTTGCCCTGCGTCATTGGTTTTCCTGATTCCGATCAACAATTATTGCTTCAACACCCACCGACACCCCCTTCTCCCGGCTGGTTTTTTCGGCAACCAGAAATGGTGCCACCGTGGCAAGCGCCACAAGACGAATCAGTCATCCTCAACCATTCCATGCTATTGAAGGCAGTTCATCCATAGATGCTAAACGCCAAAAAGAAATAACTGGAATTGTCAAAAGATTATTGAGATACTTGTGGAAAGTATGATGAAAAATTACCTGAGCGGGGTTGCATTCATTGGTGGTGCACATGAAACAGCATGAAGCGCTAACCTTTAATACACCATTAGCCTTTCCATCAAGAGGATCTCATGACAACCAGCAAGAAAATATCCTCAGCAATTCCCGAAACAGCCACTTTCCGGAATGCTGGGTCCCATCAACCGCCACGTCGACGCTGGGGTCTCTGGGTGAGCTGGACAGTGTTGATTGTATCGCTGGCTGTCACGCTGGCGGCATGGAACGAAAGCCGCACGTTTTACACAAACCTCCTGCACAGCGAGTTCCGCGCCGTGATCAATCAGACACGAAACAAACTCGATGATCGCATTGTCGCCTATACCCAGGTCCTGCGTTCCAGCGCTGCACTGTTCGCAGCAGCTGGTCCGGCGATCAGCCGGGAACAGTGGCGTCTTTTTATCAAAAATCAGGAACTTGATCGCAACTACCCCGCCATTCCAGCGGTTGCCTTTGCCCGTTCGGTGAGTCATTCAGAACTGGACCGGTTTATAGAAGAAATGCAACATTCAGGTGTCGCTGATTTTGTCATCCGACCACCGGGTAAACGCGAACATTACGTGGTAAACAGTTATGCCGAGCCTTTTATCGGAGGAAACATCAAGGCTCTCGGCTATGACATGTGGCAGGACAATGACCGCCGCATTACCATGGAGCGCGCTGCTGAAAGCGGTCAACCGATGATCACCGAACGTACAACTCTCAGAATCGATGAAAAAACCAATCCGGTGCCGGCCTTTATCATGTACCTTCCGGTACGCACCGAAAATGCGGTTTATGGGTATTTACTGTGCCCATTTCGTATGCCCACCCTCATGCAGGATCTGCTCGGTCAAAATTCAGATCTCATTACCCTTGACATCTTTGACGGCACCGAACCGATTGCCGACAAGCTCTTCTATCAAAGTGACAACGGCAGTGATATGGACAAACCACGTTTAACGGAACGGCAGATTTTTGAAATCGGTGGCCGCAACTGGACCCTTCAGTTCACCACCCGGACCGGACTGGAGACACGTTCCGACAGTAATCGCCCCCGCCTTGTCCTGGCAATCGGTTTGATTTTCAGCCTCTTGCTGTTCATCATGATCTGGTCACTCAGCCGTACCAGAGCCAGAGCGGAAGCCCTTGCCCTTAACATGACCCAGTCCCTTTCAGAGAGTCAGAATATGCTGCAGGGGATCGTCGATAATTCGCCGACACTGATATATAAAAAAGACATCCAGGGGCGTTATCTGTTCGTCAACAAGGCATGGCACAAACTCTTTCACTCAAAGAACGAAGATGTATTAGGAAAGACCGATCTGCAATTGTTTCCAGAGAAAATCGCCAACATGTACATGGAGAACGACCGCAGGATCTTGGAATCAGGCACCCCTTTGGATTTTGAAGAGACAGCATTATTGGACGACGGCATTCATTATTACCGGAGCACCAAATTTGCCGTTCGTGATCATGAGGGAAGTATCTATGGGCTGTGCGGACTTTCTGCAGATTCCACAGACAGGAGAAAATCGGAGGAAAAACTTCAACAAACAAATGAGATGTTCTCGCTTTTCATGCGCCATTCACCTGTGTATGTCTATATCAAGGAGGTAAATCCCACCGAGAGCCGTGTGCTGCAGGCCAGTGAGAATTATCAGGAAATGATTGGCATAAAGGGTTCTGAGATGATCGGCAAAACCATGACGGAACTGTTCCCTGAACCATTCGCGGCTAAAATTTCAGCCGATGACTTGGATGTCGTATCCAAAGGTGAGGTGCTGAAAATCGATGAGGATCTTAATGGCCGCAATTATACCACCATAAAATTCCCGATTGTGCTGGGCGCTAAGACCTTGCTGGCCGGTTACACCATCGACATCACCGACAGCACCCGCGCCGAAATGGAACGGCAAAACATGGAAAAACAGTTGCTGCACGCCCAGAAGCTTGAAAGTCTCGGCGTGCTGGCCGGCGGCATTGCCCACGATTTCAATAATATTCTGACGGCCATCATCGGCAACGCCGATCTGGCCTTGATGCGCATAAATAAAGAATCCCCAGCAACCGAGAACCTGCATCGCATCGAGCAAGCCGCATCCCGTGCAGCCGACCTCGCCAAGCAGATGCTGGCCTACTCCGGAAAAGGAAAATTCATCGTCGAAAACATCAACCTGAATACCCTGCTGGAAGAGATGCTGCACATGCTGGAAATTTCCATCTCCAAAAAGGCATTGCTGCGCCTCAATCTGCACCAGCCACTTCCTTTGGTAGAGGCCGACGCCACCCAGATGCGCCAGATCATCATGAATCTGGTCATCAACGCCTCCGAGGCAATCGGTGACAAAAGCGGCGTCATTGCCATCACCTCCGGCTGTATGGAGTGCGATCGCAGCTATCTTAAAGATGTCTGGCTGGATGAAAATATCAGCGCAGGGATCTACGTCTTCATTGAAATTGCCGACAGCGGATGCGGCATGGACAAGGATACTCTGTCAAAATTGTTCGATCCGTTCTTTACTACCAAATTCACCGGGAGAGGTCTGGGCATGGCGGCGGTCCTCGGGATTTTAAGAGGCCACAAGGGTGCCATTAAGATCTACAGCGAACCAAGCAGAGGATCTACCTTCAAGATCCTGCTCCCCGCCTCAGGGAAACCGGTCGAATTGTTCAGCCACAAGAGCCAAACCGACAGCTGGCAAGGGAGCGGTACTGTGCTGCTGGTGGATGACGAAGATACGGTCCGAGCCATAGGTTCTGAGATGCTCAAGGAACTGGGATTCACCCCGGTTACCGCCAATGACGGGCAAGAGGCGCTGAAGATTTTCAAATCCAGAGACGACATCAACTTCGTCATCCTTGACCTTACCATGCCGCGCATGGATGGCGAACAATGTTTCAGGGAACTGCAGCAACTGCAGCCTAACGTCAAAGTGATGATGTCCAGCGGCTATAGCGAGCAGGAAGTATCAATGAAATTTGTCGGCAAGGGCATGGCGGGTTTTATACAAAAACCTTACAAACTGAGTGAACTGAAAGAGGCCATTAAGAAAATGCTGCAAGCCCAATGAATTTTGCCGAAAGGTATTCATTTCTCGGTATCATTGTCGCCGATCAAAGCCGAGCAACACCTAAAAAAACTGCATGCAAGGCGACAATAACAACAATAAAAGCGGAGCGGGCAGTGTCATTACCTAGACCTGGGAATCGGTAATGCAGGTGGCCGTGCGGACAGCCGGAGATGCAGTCACCGCATAAAGAACAGCAGAGTCCTGCTCTCCCCCTCTCAATATCCAGGGCAGCAAGTGCCCCGTAACGGCAAATACTGGTACAGATACCGCACTTACAGCACCCTGAACCTATACGGATGCGCCACGGATTTATCTTGCCAAAGATATCAGCCAGGAGTCCCATGGGGCAGTAGGTGGTACAGTGGGTCATGGTCCCGGTCCGCCTTGACCAGGTAAGCATTATCACAACGCCGACCACACCAAAGATGGAGGCGAGAGCGATCGCCAGACCAGGAGGCTGACCACTTCTACCGAGAAGTGCCGCCACGGCAAATACCATGAGACAGAGCAGCCATCGCGCCGGCCTGGTCCATCCGGGCAGGGGCAAGACGCCTTTCTTGCCGGCCGCCGCCAAGTTGTCCCAGGCACCGATATAACAAAGATGGCTGCACCAGGCCGGACCGACGAGAATCAGGGTGACGGCAAAAAGAATAATCATAAAAAAACCATCGCCACGGTACAAAGGGCCTGCGGCGATCAGGGCGGGGATGGGGAGATGCAGCTTGCCGGTCATTAAAAAGCGCTCAAAACCAAGGAGTCCGAGGAAAAGCTGGAAAAAAAACACCGAAGAGAAGATGGCCCAAATGGTTCGTCGCCATTTTGCCGAATCCTCCGGTCGAAGCATCTTTCCAGCGATCCAGGCGGCGTAGCAACCCAACAGGAAGACGACTATCCAGCCGGCGCTCGGAAAAAAGCGGTCGAGCAGGAGAATATCAAGAGATGTTTTCTGCCTGGCAATAGCCAGACCGGCGACGGTGAAGAGAAAGGCCAGCCCCTGAACCAAGCTGCCGGACCGGGAATTGCCGCAGGCCCTTCCGAAATTCATGAGAGCTGCAGCCAGACAAACGGCAATAACCGCCCCCAATATTGCTGCAAGACGGAGCCATGGCAAATCAAGTGCCATGCGATGCTGCACAAGGCTAAGGGTGATATCACTCCAGAGCCAGGTTCCAAAACCTAAAAGACCAGCCAAGGCCCAACTCTTCCACGGCAGGGGTGAGATGGCCAAAATACCTGCCGCCAACCAAAAGAAGGCACCACCAGGACTGGATGCCCGAGAGGCATGAGCCACAAGAAAAAGAAGACTCGGGATTGTAAGGACGATAGTGACCATGGTCATATTAGGGTTTTGTCAGGGTTGATGACATTGAGCGCGGTTGGCGCCCCCACGCTTTTGGGGCGTTGGCAATCAATGATAATCACAATGACCATGATGCCATTGACCTGAGTCAAATCAAACAAATTTTTGCAGCGCTCGTTCTTATCGTTTTTCATTCTTGAAGGAACCCCGCCGAGACACGGCTTGACTAGTGGCTGTCCTTTCCATCCGGCAAACGAGGACGGGCAGATAGGGTGGAGATTTTTCCCGGCCACTCAGACCTTGTGCTGCCAAATGGCTCTGTTTAACCGAAAAATCTTTATTATTACCAGCAATTCACCCTTGAATGGGCTGACAGTATTTGCATTCCCGCCACATCGATAATACAATAGAAGAAAGGTGCAAAGAAGCCACTTTGCTCATCGATCCTGGCCCCCTTGCGGGCATCTCCAATGTTCCGACTGATCATTTCAGTCGGAACACCTTTAACAGGAGGCTGATTATGCGAATAGTGATTGTCGGCAGCGGCGCCATCGGCAGACTTTTTGGCTCGTATTTAATTCGGGGTGGTAATGAAATCACCCTGATCGATATCGACCACACTACCCTCGGTGCACTACGGGAAAAAGGTATCGGACTCCTCGAAGGTGACGGAGAACATCCCGATAATGCAGAAATTTTTCCTGTTCAGGCACTCCACTCTGCAGAATCTCTCACAGAGGCCGACCTTGTCCTTCTTCTCGTAAAATCCCAGGCCACCAAAGCGGCAGTGCTGGACGTCGCCCATCTGATAACCGACACATGTCCCCTACTGTGCATCCAGACCGGACTTGGCAACCTGGAGGACGCCAGAGCAATCGTTCCGGAGAAGCACATTCTCCTCGGCATCACATATATGTCGGGTATCGCTTTAAGCGATGCCCGAGTACGAAAGGGAGCCCACGCGACAACCTTTATTGGCGAATTGGACGGCACATTTTCACAGCGACTTGAGCATATCAGTCAGCTGTTCAACCGAAGCGGCATAGAGACCCAGATGGTGAAAAGAATCATCAGCCGACTGTGGTCCAAGGTCATAATCTATGCGGCAATCAACCCCGTTTCGGCGATTCTCCAGGTGCCCAACGGCTCGCTGGTCTCAAGAACAGAATCAATAACCTTGATGAAGCGGCTTCTCGATGAAGGCCTTTCGGTCGCCAAGGCTCAGGGAATAGACCTGATTCACCCGGACCTGTATGAAGTGCTCTTTGATTCCTGCGAGAAAAGCGCCAACAACCTTTCTTCCATGCTTCAGGATATCTTAAACGAGGTGGCGACCGAGATTGATGCCCAGAATGGGGCGATCTGCCGGTATGCCGAGGAGCACGGCATAAGCGTTCCCACCCACCGCACCATGGTAGAGCTCATTAAATTGCTGGAATGCTGGAAACCGGGAGTTGGGCAATCATAAGCTGAAAGCAGCACCATCTACCTGTATCGGAGGACAGTTATGGGCGAAAAGGTTCTTGCGACCCTACATGTCAACGATCTGGCGCTGCTGTCCCAGGACCGCATCTTCAATCTGCAAGGACTTAAACCAAAGCTGCCGAAATGCTTCAATGACATCCTCCTCCATTTCAGTGCCGGCACACCGGTCTTTTATGATTCGGCGACCGAGTTGTATGACGATCTGGCAGGGTGTGTCGCACAAGTTTATGGTTGAGAACTCCTGGGGAATCTGGATATCATTCTCATCCCTGCCGATAATGGGAAAAGGTCCCATCCCCTGGTATCACCGCTGAGGCTTACCGACCGGTCTCGGGGAAGAGTTCCCTCGCGACCTTCAACCGTCTACTTTCACAGGTCGCCGCGCCCCTCTCGAAAAGCTTTGCGTCTCTGAGTAGCCGTCCAGCAGGGAGATCATAGGCTTGGCAGCTATCGCCAAGCAAATGGATAACATCAAGAGCCATCTTGGTTGCCCGTTCCGCCGCATAAAGGATGACTCCGGCCCCGTCCAACCGCATTGTCGATCCCCAATCGGCAGCTCTTGCCACAGTGTAAACGTAGGAGCGACAAGCGCACCAAGTGGTATACATATCGGCGATTGTCCCTTGCATCAGCTGGAGTTCCCGGGCAGCATGACCGGGTTGCTTGTAGTGCTGCATTGCCGATAGCAGCAGATCAAGACAGGCGGCCATGACCCCAAGCGGCCCACCTGCCAGGACCAGCTGCTGACAGTCCAGGCCATGCAACAGCACCCGAACATCCTGATCCACCTCACCAAGAATGCTCTGTCCCGAAAGCGGGCAATTGTCAAAAATCAACTCCGAGGCCATTGTCCCACTCACCGACCGCATGTCAAGTTTGTCGCCTACATGAAATCCAAGAGTGTTTTTTTCGACGATGAAAGCCGTAATCCCGAGGGGTATTTTCTGTGGTGACGTTCTGGCATAGACAATCAACACATCGGCATACGGCCAGCCGGTCAGCGACCTTGTCGAGCCATTCAGATGGTAAAAAGAGTCCTGTTTTTGGGCACTGAGGTGCATCGAAACAACATCCGAATCTGCCTCCGCCCCAGCCAGAGCCATAGCACCGATGAGCTCGCCGCTGATCAACCCAGGCAAATACCTGCGTTTTTGCTCCTCGGTGCCATTCAAGCGAAGCTGATTCACGCAAAAACTGGAATGTGCACTGTAGGCCAATCCCATTTCAGCCGAGGCCCGGCTGAGCTCTTCCATAACCACCACATGTTCCAGATACCCCATCCCTGCCCCACCGTATTCGGCGGGAACGGTGATGCCCAGCAGGCCCAGTCCTCCCATTTCATGCCAAAGCTCTGGGGAGAAAACGTCCTCGCGCTCAACGGCTTTGGCTGGTGGGGCGATTTCGTCCTTGACAAATCCCCGCACGGATTCACGCAAAAGGCCGATCGTTTCACCCAGGCCGTAGTCCAATTCTCCCTGCCCGGTCATCTTGCCACCTCTTTACCGTAAGAACACCCAATCCCAATTGAGAATGCCGACTATGCTCCATCAACATCCATGTATCAAGTCTATCACAAACAAAAGCCGAGATACAAATCTGATCAAGAATCCAACCGAAAAACCCTTCCCAGCTATGGCAGATGGAAAAAAATGATTATGGTATTTGGCATCGTAAATTGCGGGAGAACCGACAAATAAAAATATGTCATGGCGTGAGTTGGTTTGCTTCCCCTTGGGGACTGTGCTAGAATAAAAACTGGTTTTAACAAGGCTGACAAATGGCTAAAATGTTCAGAGGAGTTGGCAAGCCGTTGTCAAAAAAAACATGGCTCCAGATCTGCAAGAAACTGCATAAGGAGTCGTAATGAAATGTGCAAAATTGTCATGTTATTTTTATAGCAACTCCTAAATTCACCCATATCCGTAAGGAGGAATGTATGATCGGTTCGCTAAAACTGGCTGTCCTGTTTCTTTTCGGTTTTTTCACTTTGGCTGGTTGTTCGAAGGAATATGTCCCCGTTGAACCAGCCCCCAACACCGGCACCGTCTTCCAAAGAACACCCGAAGATGTGCAGGCTGCTGCCCGCAACGCTTTGACTAAACTCAGTTTTGCCATTACCAAGGAAACCGCAGAATACATTGAAGCGGTTCATTTAAAACCGGGCGAAACTGTCGATGACAATGAAAGTGAGATGCTCTACATCTGGATTAAACCGCGGGAAAACAATGTTCTGGTTCTTACATATACGCGTATGAGGGCGACGGGTATTGCCAAACAAAAATATTGGGATCAACAGGTTGTCAGTAAAATGATAGAGGAGCTTCAGTAAATATCCAAGCATACACGACGCCCGACTTCCCTCCCTTAAGGAGGTTCGACAGTGACCTCTTCTTCACTGTGTAGACAGGTCAAGCAGGCTATGCTTTTTTGCCTGCTTGGCCTCTTCCCTGTCAATGTTGTTGCTTCATCGGCAACAGTGCCGTTGCACCACGGACCCGTCCAGTCCACACCTGCCGGCAAAAGCGTGCCTATAAGCGTTACCATTGCCGATGGAGATAACCTCTTTGAAGTACGACTCTACTTCAAGACCATGGCTGCCGCCGATTATTTTTTCCTGCCGATGACAGGTTCCAGCAAGGGTATATTTACAGCCAGTCTGCCGCCTGCAAAAAACGACACCAGAGGAATCGACTATCTTCTGCTCCTCAAAAACAGCCAAGGCGAGGTGCGCAAAACCAAACCCTTCCGTCTCCTGGTTTTAAATGATTACAATACTCCTCTTCCGTCGCCCTGTGAGTTCGAAGTCTTTACCGAACAAAGCTCAATTGAAGTGGAAAATCGTGACTTTGCCAGCCCCCTCCAGATTGTACAAAGCCCAGAGCCCCTCCTGGCCTATGCGGTGGAAGATCCTTATCCGCCTCGGGTTATCACCAACTCCGGCAGTGGCGAGAAGGTATTCAGTGGCTTGAGCAATTTAGGTGGAATTTCTTTCTCCATTAAGATCGGTGGCGTGGGACTCTTCTACCGGGGTTTTTCGGGCCATTAGGCCCTCAAGAGACATTCCAACAGGACCTTTGCTGACGTTTCCGTGTGTCGTGGAGCCTGCTGCCCCTGTTATCAATCATGCGAAAGGCTTATGCAAAAACCGGATACAAGGCAAGCAGGATCATACCGGTAATGAGTGGCACAGAAAGATTGTCGTTAATACGTATCTTTTCCCCCCAACCGATGGGAAAAAGCTCGAAGATAGTATTCGAGAAAGAGGCAATAAAAATGAGGGCTAAAGGTACTGAGCCGTGCCATCGGTCAAGCAGCATCGGTACCTGTGGATAGATAAAAAAGAAAAGCAGCAGCCCCAGAACAAAACAAGCCGCCGAACCCTCCAGGGATTTCTTGCCTATTTTGATCCGCCCAATACTGATGCCGACAATAGCAGCAATGGCATCCCCCAGGATAAAGAGAGAAAGTGCGATGAAGGTAATATGCGGGTGATTAAAAAAGATAACTGAACACAAAAAGGCCGACATAAAAATATAGGTGGAGCCTGTAAACGAATCCTTCTCAGACTTCCTGAGCATTCCCGACCCGATGGAAATGAAAATTTTTTGCACAGTTGCATTGTGAAAACGCAAGTACTCTAAAAGTATTGATCCGACTGTAAGGCAGCCAAGAATAATAACCGGGGTAAGGGCTGAAAATCCATTAATCATAGGGATGTAAAAAACTCCTGCCGGAATAAGCGTCCCTGAGAACACATGCAGCAGTTTGCGATTAATTTCCTCTTTGGTAAGAAGTGCCATTTGTATCTCCGAATGCCTGAATAATTATTTTTGCGGGGCTAGGGCTAAGCTTCTAAGCCGTTGTAAAAAAATAACATGACCGTAGAAATGCTTAGAACGGCATAAGGAGCCATAAGGAAATGGTTTTAATTGGCCTAGTTATTTCCTAACGGCTCCCAAGCTTCAACACGATTTCGGCCGCCTTCCTTTGCCTTATACAGGCATTCATCGGCAATCTTCATCATACGTTCAAGGCTGTCGCCTATCTCGGAACAGATACCAATGCTGGTGCTAATAAAGAGTGGCCTTTTGTCCTGCAGTTTGGTTGCCGGTGTTTCTTTAATTTTCCGGCGCAGTTTTTCAAACCTGGCAACCACCTCCCGCTTTGTCCCTCCCGGACTGAGAATACAGAATTCCTCTCCGCCTATCCGGGCAACAATATCCCGGTTTCCGGAATCCTCACGCAACATCCGTGCCATGTTTTTAATCACCAAATCTCCCACGTCATGACCGAATGTGTCGTTCACTTTTTTGAAAAAATCAATGTCCAGCATGATGCAGGCCAACCTCTCTCCGCTTTCTCGGCAACGCCTGAGAAGTTCGCTGCCGGCATCAAAAAAATATCTCCTGCTATAGAGGCCGGTGAGAAAATCGCGATTCGCCCCTTCACGAATCTTACCGATAAGGCTTAAGGTTTCCATGCAGTGATTAACCCGGCAGTAGAACTCTTCAACCAGAAATGACTGACGGATGATAAAATCATTGGCTCCGCTCTTAATAAACCGAGCCCCAATATTCCCCTCGTTTTTCGCAGCAAAACCGATAATTGCCAGGCGGTCATGACGATATTTTTCCCTTATTTTCTGGCATAAAGTGCAGCCATCCATGCCGGGCATAACAAAATCAGTTATTACCAGTTTTACTTCCGGATGCTGACTCAAAATCTCTAAAGCACTTTTTCCATCCGTAGCATTGAGAACGCGGAATTTCCTGACATACAAAAGCTCTGACACCAAAGTTCGATAATCCGCTGAATCACCGACAACAAGAACCAGCGATTCCTGATTTTCAGCGAGTTGGCGCATGGCTGCAATAATATAATCGATACTGTTTGGATCCTCCTTGAGGATATAGTCGGCAACTTTTTTTGACCAGACGGAATTGCGCACCTCGTCATTCAATTCAGCAGTAAAGACAAAGGTGGTGATACCTTCGGCGATAACTCGATCAATAACCTCACCATTCGGAGCATCAGGCAGATCGAAATCCAACAAGGCCATCGAAAAATTCCCTTTGGCCATGGCCAGCAATTTTTCAGTCTCTGCCAGAGTTTTTGTCCAAAAAACCGGAATGTCAAAAAACTTTTCAATCTTGGCTTTGGCCAATCTGCCGAACATATTACTGCCTTCAACGAGAAGAATCTGTCGCATATTCACCTTCAATCCATTTATACCAGACGGTCACATCCAGGGATGTCTGACAAAAACAAGATATTTAACCCCGATAAACAGGATAAGTACCTTGACGAAATTCTTACAAAAAAACAAGAAAAGAATTCCCAGGATACTGATAATTTCTATACCTGCATTGTACATCGCCTGGTTATTTTGCTACCATAGAGAAAGATCGATAAAGCAGGTGCCCTCAGCCAAAAACTCAATAGAGATAACCTGCTAAAAACGAACCATTTATCAAACAACTTGAGATACCAATGAAAAAAATCGCTTTGTCATTTATTTTCATCTCCATCGCCACAGGCACAATCCTTTTCTTCTTCAATATGCAGAAGGATCAGGAAATCAGATCAGCCGTTCCAAAGATGCACCAGATCAGTCTCTTTCATTACTTTTCAGGGTCACTCAGCGGTGGTCTGACCGAGATGATCAACACCGTCAACAGCCGAGACCCAAACCAGCAGGTTCTTGCTCAGTCTTTGAATCATGAAGCATTCAAAAGCATGATCCACATGACTCTCGCCAAGGGCAACCCGCCCGAGCTTTTCACGTATTGGGCCGGGGCTAAAACCCAGGAACTGGTCAACCAGGGAAAACTTGAGCCTCTCGACGATATCTGGCAAACCGTCCCACTCACCAACCGTTTTACGACCCCGGTGACGGAAGCGGCAAGTACCTATAACGGAAAAAAATACCTGCTGCCGATCTCTCAGCACGTAGTCGTCTTCTTTTATAATAAACAGTTACTGGAGCGTGAAGGACTGACCAGCCCAGCCACCTGGGAGGAATTGGTGAATCTGGCGGAAGAACTGAAAAATCGTCAATACACTCCATTTGCACTCGGTGCAAAAGAAAGGTGGCCAGCTCAATTCTGGTTTGATTATCTGCTGTTAAGAACGGCCGGACCGACCTATCGCCAGAATCTCATGGAGGGTAAGGCAGCTTATACCGATCCGCAAGTTCAAAAAGTGTATGAGATGTGGGGATCGCTCCTGCAAAAAGGCTACTTTAATGCAAATGCTAATGACCTTGACTGGGCTGAGGCCACCCAGACTGTTTGTTCCGGAGACGCAGCCATGACCTTGATGGGTTCATGGGCCATACAGGCCTTAGCCACTGAAAAATGCGGCCTGCCCGAAGAAACCGGATTTGATTTTTTTGCCTTTCCAATGATTTCGCCGGGCGTTCCCAAGATAGCACTCGGCCCGGTGGATGGGATTGTCCTCACCAAAGACTCCGCCAACCACACCTTCGCTAAAACCATCCTCAGTTACTTTTCGGAGGTTCTACCGCAGCAGAAATTAAGCATCGGCTCAGGAGGCTTTGCCCCCAGCAGCCAGGTTTTAAAAACGAGCTATTCGCCGCTGCGTCGTCGAATCCTTGCCGAAAGTGAATCTTCGGCGCAATGGGCCTTCAATTATGACCTGGCCACTGCCTCCGAAATCGCCGACAAAGGCATGGATAGCTTTAATGAACTTATTGCCTTTCCCGATCAAAGTGCCAAAATCCTCGAACATCTGCAGACTGAAGTGAGCAGAATTCGCCAGACAAAGTGAAAGGGGTGAAAATCCATGTCCTTCAGGTTTAAACTCGGAATCGCTTTTTGTTCCGTCCTCATCCTCACCATAACCGTTGCCCTGACCTCCTGGTGGGGCATGGAGACAGCGCTGCAGCGGCAGAAGACAATTTTTTCTTTCAGTATCGATGTTGACAGACTCCTTAATACCCTCAGTCACCACGAACATACGTTCAACAGTTCCCAGGATATGGCCCATGCCATTGCGGCAACCGATACCCTGAAGCAACTCACTACCACCATCGAAGGAGTCCGGCAGCAACCAAGACAAGAGCAGGAACAAAGGGTTGTCAAAATCCTCGACGATCTTGGCCAATATCGAACCGATTTTACTCGTTTTTCCGGACAGATGATCGGTATGGAAACCATGAAGAGCAGGATGATTCAGGAATCAGACCGATTGCTGTCGCATACAAGAAATCTCGCTGAGGAAGGCAGTTCCATCGCCACCGATATCCTGCAACAGATAAGCAGAATGCTTCAGGCGGAAAAAGACTATATGCTGTTTAGTACGACCACTGCAGCCCACACAGTTATAGAGACAGTCACGGTCATCCAAAATTTGACCAAACAAGTGATGAGCCGGGCAGAAGGAGATGCAGAGCGCTTGAAAGCCTTTAGAATTTCCAAGGTTGCCGCAATCTACCAGGTTATCTTTGCCGACTATCTGAAGGGACGACAAAATCTTCAGGAGATGATAAACCACATGCACTCCATGCAAGAGGCATTGGCCGGGGAGTTGCGAAATTTTGTAGACCTCGAACAAACCGAAGCGCAAAACCAGGTACGTTCGTTGAAAACTTTAACCATTGCAGTATCCATGAGTGCTGTCTTCCTGGCTATAATTACCACCATCGTTGTTGCAACCTGGATCACTCGCCCTCTGGAACAGCTCAAAAATTCCGCTACTGCTATCCTCAACGGCGATCTGACCACAACTGTTTCCATCCAAAGTCACGACGAAATTGGACAGCTGGGCATCATCTTCAACGAAATGACATCTCAATTGCGGAAAAGCTTTGATGATATTCACGAGTATCGAGAACATCTCGAAGAACTGGTGGCAAAACGTACCCTTGAGCTGCAAAAGGAAGTGGCAGAGCGCAGGGCCGCCGAACATGCCATCCGCGCAGGGGAGGAACGATTACGTACCATTATTGATCAGTCGCCCATGGGTATCATCTTGTGGGATACCAGTTTCCGCGTCATGCAATGGAATAATGCTGCCGGAAAAATCTTCGGCTATAGCGACACAGAAGCTCTAGGGATGACGGGAGAACGGCTAGTGCCGGAAGGCATGGAACCTCATATCAAATTAATTTGGGGAGAACTCATTTCCTCAAAGGATGGCATACGCAGCCACAACGATAATATCTGCAAGGACGGTCACCTTATCCAATGCGATTGGTTTAATACACCGATCTCCGACGCCTCCGGCATACTGATTGGCGCGCTGTCCCTGGTTGAAAATGTCACAGAACGGCTACGTATAGAGAAAGAACTTTTAAAAATTCAAAAACTTGAGTCCACCGGCATACTTGCAGGAGGACTGGCCCATGATTTCAATAATATTCTCACGGCAATTCTCGGGAATATAAACCTTTCTCTCCTTGACCAGACACTTTCACAAGGAACCCGTAAACTCCTTGCTTCCGCAGAGAATGCCTCTCTCAGAGCCAAGGACCTTACCCAACAATTGCTCACCTTTGCCAAGGGGGGAGAGCCGATCAAAGAATCGACCTCGCTCTCTGAAGTCATTGAGGATTCAGCTACCTTCGTCCTGCACGGCGGCAATGTTTCCTGCGCCTGTCGCTTGCCGGAAAATCTCTGGCATGCCCTGGTAGATCGCGGCCAGATCAGTCAGGTAATTCAAAACATCGTCCTCAATTCCCGGCACGCCATGCCGAATGGTGGGACCGTGGAAATTGCCTGTTCCAATGTACTACCCGCCGAAGACGCCTTCGCCCTCCTCGACCCTAAAAGCAAATACGTAAAAATACGTATCAAAGATACCGGCATCGGTATTCCAGCCACTCTCCTTGATAAAATCTTTGATCCCTATTTTACCACCAAACAGGAGGGCAGCGGCCTGGGCCTCGCGATAACCCTGTCCATCATCAACAAACATAAAGGCCACATTCTGGTGAATTCGGAAACGGGGAAAGGTACGGAGTTCACCATTTATCTCCCGGCCGCTGACAGCCCTCCGGGGCAGAAGGCGGAAGATCCACAAATGGCCACCCAGGACCGGCACCTCCAAGTGCTGGTAATGGATGATGATGAGACAGTACAGATGGTATTGCAGGCAATGCTTACGATTCTAGGCCACCAGGTTTTTCTCACCAGCAATGGCAGCGATGCCATCTCTCTCTATCGACAACGGTTTCATTCGCCCAAGCCACTTGATCTGGTCATTATCGATCTGACCGTTCCGGGTGGACTAGGCGGAAAAGAGACGATGACTGAACTTCAGAAAATCGACAAACGCGTGCGAGCCATTGTTTCCAGCGGCTATTCTAATGATCCGGTTATGGCTTCTTACCAGCAATACGGCTTCGCTGCAGCTGTGACCAAACCCTTCATCCTAGGCGAATTAACCAAGGCAATCGAAACATCTCTTGCCTGTACGGTGATCTAAAACATAGGGCTTAATCAGTGATATCGAGGCTAGGATATCAATGTCTTGATGATATCGCCTTTACCAATCACCCCTACCAGCTTATCCCCACTCATAACGGGTAAAGTATGGATGTTCTTTTCCGCCATGATGGTCGCCAACTCATCAAGCGGGGTATCCTCCTCGACCGTTAATGGATTCTTAGTGTAGATATCGGCAACTGTCGAACCTGCGAATTTTCGTATATCTTTCTCCATTTTATTGGGACGTTCAAGGAAAATGAGGGAATCGAGGATGGCAATGACGGTGGGAATATGAATTTTTTTTGTTTGATCAATGAGATCACTTTCGGTAACCACCCCAAGGAGACTCCCGGATGCATCAACAACAAGTGCCCCGCCGATATTATGCGATGCCAACAACCGGGCAAGATCTGTCACCGTTGTCTCGGGAGTTACAGTTATCAGATCAACAGTCATTATTTCTTTGGCTTTCAGCATGATTCCTCCTTGGATTGATAGTAGTCATCGAGGCAGTATCGGCCGACCGATTATAATCATGGACAGGCTTATTAGTACTCGACAACTCCCGCCGAATAAGTGTTTCTCATTGCAGGATAAAGCTTTCCGCCTGATATGTCCAGAGCCCTTTTTCCCGAATTTTTTCTTCGTAACGGTTTAGTCGTCTCTCTAAAAAGTAAAAGGGAAGTAAAAGGGGACAAACATATTTGACAGATTTACCATTCTAAGTAGAATTGGTAATACAAACAGTATGCCAAGAAATGCAAGAATCTTACTTAATGACTACCCGCACCACATCATTCAACGAGGCCACAATCGGCAAGCGGTTTTCGCCTCCGATGGCGATTACTTGCTTTACCTTGACAACCTACAAGAATGGAAGGAAAAATGTGGGTGCAAAGTCTATGCATATTGCCTGATGACTAACCATGTCCATCTTATAATTGATCCTGGTAGCGATGGACACAATTTGGCTATGCTGATGAAACGAGTCGCTGGGCGACAGACTCGGTATGTAAATAAAATCGAGAAACGCAGTGGCACCTTATGGGAAGGTCGTTACAAATCGAGCCCGATCAGCACAAATGAGTATCTTCTTGCTTGTTGCCGCTATGTTGAGCTTAATCCTGTACGCGCTAGCATGGTTGCCGCCCCCGAGGCCTACCGATGGTCCAGCTATAGGGCCAAAGTGGGGATGACTAAACAAGCCTGGTTGGATTTTGATCAGCATTACCTTGACCTTGCATCAACGGCCAAGAAACGCCAGAGAAAATACAAGGATTATTTTTTGGGGACAATTTCAGATGAAGAAATGGAACTGATACGCGGAGCTATCCAGCGTGGTCAGTTGACCGGAACTAATCAATTTATCGAGGAGATAGAGGCCAAGGTGGGAAAACGGATTGAATTTCGGGGACAAGGCAGGCCGAGAAAAGCCGGCGATTAAATCTGTCCCACTTTTTTTCTAAAACGCTCATGCATATGCAAAAGGAGAATTATTAATGTCCAGTAATATTAAAGAACTGATTGCTCAAGTTTATGAAGAGGCATACAATAAAGGAAACCTTGATGTGCTGGATAATATTATTGCAACCGACTATATTCGCCACCAACCGCCTATCCCCGATATCAAAGGGCTGGAGGCCTATAAAAATTATGTAACCGACGCCCGCAATGCTTATTCAGACCTGGAATTCAAAATCGAGGCTGTAATTGCAGAAGGGAATATTACCGTTGCAAGATATACACTGCATGGAAGGCATACCGGAAATTCGCCATCCATTCATGCTCAACCCACCGGCAATAGAGTTGTAATGCCGGGATGTATATTCTCGCAATGGGAGGGTGGGAAAATTGCCATTGACTGGGCTTACAACGATTTCTTGGGGTTATTGCAACAATTTGGCGTGTACCCCCTCCCTGGAATGTTTGCGTGACACTTCTGATTAACGGAAGGATCAGGTAAAACACTTTTATTGCCTTCGAAATTCGTTTCTTGTTATTTATAAACGAATTTCCAAGGCATTTATCCCGTTTGCCGAGGTTAAATACCTCATTATGGCAAGCGACAATTGGCCTTGTTTCGATCAATGTTTGCGATATCATGTTTATCCCTAACTGTCGCCCCATCCTCATCGGCAGCCTGCCGTTGACCAACCATACCGAAGCGCTGCAACTCATTCTCGCCCACACCCCGGAAATACCCCTGTGGCCGCAATTGCCGAAAAATCCACACGAAGGGATGATTCGCCAGTTTCTAACCGGCTTTCCTGGCCTTATCGACGACGGCAATAACTACTGGATCGATACCGGCAATCCTGGCTTTGCAGGTGAGATGACCGCCTTTTACGAAGAGTATTTGCAGGCAGTTGAAGATCCGGCATATCTCAAGACCTCTCGTTTTGCTCTTGGAACGGACTCCGCCTCCGGTTTTTTTACTTTAACCGAGTATCTTCGAGCCACAAAGACACCACCACTGACCGCCAAAGGTCAGGTTACCGGTCCGGTCACCACCGGCATCGGGGTCAAAGATGGCAATGGCAATTCGATTTTTTATAACGACAATCTGCGGGATATGCTTATCAAGCTGCTTGCCCAGAAGGCCTGCTGGCAGGTAGCCGAATTGCGACAATTACTCGGAGTGGCACAACCGATCATTTTTATCGATGAACCTGGTCTGGTGAGTTTTGGCTCAAGTGGTTTTGCCGGGGTTTCCGGGGAGATGGTCAGTCAGGCCGTGGCCGAGGTTATCACCGCTATCCAGGCTGCCGGGGGCCTTGCCGGGGTTCATATCTGCGCCAATGGCGACTGGGGTCCGGCCCTTACCTCGGGGACCGATATCATCAGTTTTGACGCCTATTTTTATTTTGATAATTTCATTCTGTACAAAGAGCCACTTTGCGCTTTCCTGGCCCGTGGCGGCATCCTCGCCTGGGGTATTGTCCCGACCGGCGATCCCCTGGCCGTGGCAGAGCAATCGGCAAATTCACTTTTCAGCAAATGGCTGGTTCAGCTAGACCGTTTAGCATCCTTTGGTTTTAGCGAGCAGCAACTCATGTCCCAGACCCTCATTGCCCCGTCCTGTGGTACAGGCTCACTCAGTCCCGAACTTGCCCGAAAAGTACTGACGATGACCAGCGAACTGTCGCAGATGGCCCGGGCGCACCTCATTCATAGAAAAACATTGCACCCAGTTTGACAAAGAAACACCCATGGCCGTATAAAGGGTGTAATTAATATTTCCGGCGGGCTCGGTTGAATGAAAAGCCTGCCGGAAACAGGTGCTATACAATCAATCAATCTGCACAAATATCTTCTTTAAAGCCCCACATACCGGGCATTTATCCGGCGCACTACCCACTTCGATATAGCCGCAGACTGGGCAGAGATAGAAATCGCTGACGTCCATATCCACCCCTTTTTTCACTGCATCAAGGGCTTTCTGGTAGATGAGCGCATGTACCTCCTCGGCATCTACTGCAAATTTAAACATAGTTTTTGCCTTGTGGCCATCGGCTTGGGCCAACGCTACCATCGGCGGATACATCTTGGTGAATTCGAAGGTTTCACCGTCAATAGCTGCCTGCAGGTTTTCTGCGGTTGAGTGGATCATCTCCAGCGCCTTCAGATGGCCCTCGGCATGAATGCGTTCCGCTTCTGCGGTGGTCCGAAACAGTTTGGCGATATTAGCGAAACCTTCCTTTTCAGCTTTTTTGGCATAGGCTTTGTATTTTTGATTGGCCTGGCTCTCGCCGGCAAATGCTTCCTTAAGATTTTCGGTCGTTGTGGCCATTTTTCCTCCTTATTGTTTTTTGCTCACAAATGAAATGGGCGTTTTCACACCGTTTCGGTTCTACTAGCTACCATCTTAGACCATAGTAACTCGCCTATCCCCGGACTTCAAGATGACAACAGAGGAGAATGAATAATTCCTCACAAATCTTCTCACCATTGCCCGCGACGGGTTTGTCAATAATTGCTCGACCATCTTGCAGAAAATAGCGAGTAGTGTTAGGGTTCAACTGGTTTTCAGCGAATTCAATTTAGGGGTCTCATAGTCCATCCCCGCACCCATCGACAACGTCAAGCCAAAAGGAGGAAAGCCCATGTTCCGCACAACATTTCGTTATCTGCCCATGCTGTTGACAGTCATTTTCACCTTATCGCCCCTGAACCCTAATTTTTCCCACGCTACGAGCGGTAGTGATCAATTGGCAAGGGATATTGACAAAGCACTCAGAAGCGCAGAAAAAAGTATCTTCAGCGGCAACTTTCAGGAGGGTTCGGCGATAATGAACGAAATCGCCGTCAAACTGGATGAACTGAAAACAACAGATCCAGACAACAAAAAACTGATCTCCATTAGCAGCAAATTCAACCAACTGCAAAAAAAGATCGGTCAAACAACCCCGGCGGCCGCAAGCTCCCCGCCTCAACCCCAACCTAAAACCGGACCGAAGACAGTTACCGCCTCTGACAAAGCACAAGGTTCGACTGATCAAACCATTTCAGGTGTTGCCGCTATTGCCATGACCGGCCTGACCGGCCACCTGGATCGAGCCGAGAAAACCATGCAAAGCGGTACCGGAGACCTCGGCAAAACGAGTCTTGCCCGTGCCACCGATAAATATCAGGAGTTGGAAAAACGCTTCCCAAATCTCATAAACCTGCCTGAGGTCATAGCAGCAAAACAGAAGCTTGACGCCTTACTTATTCAGGTTGAACAAGCCGGATTGCAACAGCAGGCCGCCAAGGAAAAAGGGAAAAACGATACCCAGGAACAGCGCCAATTGATTGAACAGTGGCGAAAGACCTTTTTGAGCTATACCATGCCCCGGGAGCCAAAATATTTAGGGCAACACCCAGAACTCCTCGACGAAGCCAAAAATGTCCTGAGCGAATATGAAAAGGCGACGTTCCCACTTGGTCATACCGCCGAGATACAGAGCTATGCAACTGATTTCAAAGAAACTATCGCCCGCACGGCGGCTGAAAAAGGCGCGGCGGGGATCGACGATCAGTGGCTACCACGGATTAAGCCACTCCTTACCTCGAACGACCCCGCCTATATTAGTCCATCCGGTCCAAGCCTGCATCAGGCCGATGAGGTCACCCGGATGGATGGCAATCTGGTTGTCGGCAAACAAATTCTCGATGACTATGCCAAACAATTCCCCAGTGGCCAATCCACCCACTTTCTCGGCCAAGCAATAGATGATCTGCGCAGGGCTGTGGAAGACTACCAAAAAGGCCGAAAAGACGCAGTCGACCGGAAAGTGGCCGAACTGCGAGGCAAGGTCGATCGCAGCCTGGGACTGCTTGAGAGAAACAAAGGCTGGACAGCAGCATCCAGTAATCCCATTTATATTATCAACAAGACAGACTTGACCGAGATCGGCAAACAGTTCGAGGGCCTCAAACTGATACCCGGCATCTCTGCCGACACCGTCGCCGCCTTCGACCAGGATATCGCCAAGGTCCGCTCCCTTGATACCGAGTGGCGAGAGAAGAAAACCGCTCAGGAAAACGCTCCCAGACCATTTCCGGCCGCTGGAATGACCAGCCTGTCGCTGGTTGCCGAAATGGAAAAAATCCTCAAAGATCGAGGCATCGGCTCGGTCGACAAACTGGTTATTGTCGACAAGGACTGGTGGGTGCAACAGGGTGAGTTCCGCTACATCAAAGCCGCCGCCCTGCAAAAAGACAGCGAAGGCCCCTATTTCACTCATGTCACTTTCAAACAAATGCTGACCCTGGCTGGCTACGGTCGCACCGAACTGTGGGAGCAAGGCAAAAAGATTAGGGTGGCGCAATAGGATAGGACCTTCTTAGTCCCTGAGAAAAATTATTTGCCTGGGGTTTCTGCGAAGAAAGATGGAATTGCAAAGTTTGCGTCTCAAACGTCATGAGGAAAGACGTTTGCTGGGCGGTCATTTATGGATCTTCAGCAACGAAGTGGATACCCAGGAAACGCCTCTGTCAATGTACAAGGCCGGTGAACAGGTCCGGGTACAGGCGCACAATGGCAAACTCCTGGGCACCGCCTATGTCAATCCCCAGTCGCTGATCTGCGCCAGGCTCATCAGCCGCGACGAGGCTGTTCTCAATCACGCCCTCCTGGTGCACCGGTGTGAACAGGCACTGAGACTGCGCACCCAGCTCTTCGACGAACCGTATTACCGGCTGATTTACGGCGAAAGCGACCTGTTGCCGGGGCTCGTTGTCGACCGTTTCGGCACTCATCTCTCGGTGCAGCTAAACAGTGCCGGAATGGATACGAATAGAACTCAGGTGATTGAGGCCCTGAAACAGGTCATCGAACCGCAATCGATTGTTCTGCGTAACGACAGCAGCATCAGGACTCTCGAAGGGTTGCCCCGGGAGGTTGAGGTGGCCTGGGGCAAGGCTCCCGAAGTGGTCGAACTGCGTGAAAACGGCATTCCGCTGCTTGCTCCGCTTCAGGGTGGCCAAAAAACCGGCTGGTTTTACGATCAGCGACCGAACCGGGCAATGCTCAGACGATTTGTTCCTGGTAAAAGGGTTCTTGATGTCTTTAGTTATGTCGGTGGCTTTGCGGTCCAGGCTGCGGTTTTCGGTGCCCGGCAAGTGGTGGCGGTCGACTCGTCGCGCCCGGCCCTCGAGATGGCCGAGAAAAATGCCGAACTCAACGGGGTCGGCAAAATTTTCAACGGGATTGAAGGAGACGCCTTTGCCGTCCTCAGACAACTTAAGGCAGAAGAAGAGCGCTTTGACATAATCGTTGTCGATCCGCCGGCATTTATAAAACGAAAAAAAGATCACAAGGAAGGACTGCGGGCCTACCACCGCATCAACGAACTGGCCATGCAATTGCTCCAGCCGAATGGCATTCTCCTGGCAGCATCATGTTCCATGCACCTTGCCAGGGAAGAGCTGCAGGACGTCCTGCGTAATGCCGGTCAGCGTCAAGACCGGCACGTGCAAATTCTCATGGAAGGCATGCAGGGCCCTGACCACCCTGTTCATCCGGCCATCCCCGAGACTCGTTACCTGAAGGCATTTCTGGCGCGAGTCTCTAAAAGGTAACGGGTAAAGTGAAGCCTTACGGAGTCAGCTGAAAGGTGCCGGCCGCGACCTCGCCGTCAATGTCTTTCAAGGCGCGACGCATCTGTTTCAAAGCCTGGGTCATGCGGTTTTCGTTTTCCACCAGAGCGAGCCGTAGATAGCCTTCCCCTTCGATGCCGAAACCGGCACCCGGAGCCAACGCCACATTGGCTCGTTCCATCATTTCGATAGAAAACTTGATCGAGCCCATATTGATATACGGCTCGGGAATCTTGACCCAGAGGAACATCCCGGCCTTCGGCACCTCGACCTCCCAGCCCATCTTGACGAGTCCGTCGCATAGCACATCGCGACGTTTCTGGTAGACTGCCACCTGTTCGACGATGTTTTCGTCGCAATCGCGCATAGCGACGATCCCTGCCACCTGAATGGCAGAGAAGATACCATAATCATAATAGCCTTTGATCTTCGACAGACCACCAATCATCTGGGCATTTCCGACACAGTAGCCAAGCCGCCAGCCCGCCATATTATAGGACTTGGAAAAGGAGCTGAACTCCACCCCGACATCCATCGCCCCGGGCACCTCAAGCAGGCTCGGGGCAACAACACCGTCAAAGGTGATCTTGGCGTAGGCAAAATCGTTGATAACCATGAAGTTATATTTCTTGGCGAGTTTTACCACTTCCGCAAAAAACTCCTTCGTAACCAGGACACCGGTTGGATTGTGCGGGTAGTTCAGCATCAGCAGTTTCGGCCCAGGATAGAGCGACTTGCACATCCCGACAATCTGCGCCAGCATGGAATCCTCGGAGCTGAGCGGGAACCGCAGGACGTTTGCCCCGGCTATAACGGCGGCATACACATGGATCGGAAAGGCGGGGGCCGGGGTCAGAACCGTATCACCTGGCCCGAGAAGGGCCAGACAGAGATGGGAGATCCCTTCTTTCGAACCGATGGTGCATATGACATCGTCCTCGCCGTTCAGGTCTACCCCATAATTGCGTTTATAATACAGAGCAATCTCCCGCTTGAGATTTTTCATGCCGCCAGCCACCGGATAGCGATGGGCCTTCGGATCGATGGCCACCTCACAAAGCTTGTCGGTGACCATACCGGGAGTCGGATCCATGGGATTGCCCATACCCAGGTCTATGACGTCATCGCCTTTCCAGCGTTTTTCCATCTTCATCTTATTGATCATACCGAAGAGGTACGGCGGCAGCTGATTCATGCGCTCGGCGAAACGTACCTTGAAATGTTCTTCCATAATTATCCCTTTGTGGTTGACGATATATTGTAGTAACTCATGTTGGCGTTGAATCGGCGTATCGTACCATTTCCATAGCGACATTGACAATCAGGTATTAGAGCCGTCATGAGAATTCATTGTATCCGCCGGGTTCGGCTGCTGTCAAGCGGTTGCAAGGCAAGGCTTATTTTCGTCCGGCCATATCGACCAACTGCCCCTGCCATATCCCCTGCTCCACCATCTGTTTTTGTAACAGGACGCTGAGTGTGCCGGCCAGGCAGTTCCATTTGGGGGCAAGCAGGAACTCTGGGTGGGCGGTAGCCCACAGCCGGTGAATGACCACCTCGTCCGGAATAACCTGCAGGGCACTAAGAAGAAAATCGAGATACCCTTCCCTGGTAAAAAGGCTTACCTTCCCCTCTTTATGAAGATTTGCCAAAACAGTGTCGCGCATTACCTGCAGATGATGGAGCTTCAGATGCTTGACCCCCATCTCGCATACCATCTTTAGAGAAAAAAGCATATCCTCCCGGCTCTCACCGGGAATACCGAAAATCAGATGAGCGCCAAGCTGAAAACAACCTGCCTCTTGTATCCGAAGCACGGCATTCTGGAAATCGGCAAAACTGTGATTGCGGTTAAGAAGCGTCAGGCTCCGCTCGTGGACACTCTGCAAACCCAACTCAAAAAGACATTCCTTGGCAGATTTTGTTACCAGTTCAGCCAGTGGCACAAGCAGTTCGCCCGCCACAAAATCCGGTCTTGTGGAGAGTATCAGCCCGACACAGTCGGCATCTGCCAACAGCGACCGGAGGATGGGCAGCAACATCTCAACCGGCACGGCAGTACATGTTTCCTGCTGGAGATAGGCAAAGTATTTTTTAAACCTGCCTTTTAGAGTACTTGCCTTCCCCTCATCAACCTGTGCAGCAATTTCATCTCTGCTGTGAAGGTAAGCTGGGGTGAAACCGGCCGGTCTACAAAAAATACAACCACCATGAAGTCGATTGGGACATGGTTGCCCCAGATCGAGAGGGATTTTGCCGACCCCATGGCCAAACTTTTGCCGGTAATGATAACTGAAGGTTCGGATAACCTGCGGAGCCATAGCTTTCGAAGACAATCCACAGCCGGAGAAAACTTAGGAGCCGTTAGGAAATAACTAGGCAATTTAATACCATTTCCTTACGGCTCCCTATGCCGTTCCAAGCATTTCTTCGGCCATGTTATTTTTTACAACGGCTTAGGGGCCGGCTTGGGAAAAGGAAAGCCGTCAACTATTCGCGCAGCCCGAGATCCAACAGGCAGCTTTTCAGAGACCGCTTGGGTACATGGTGAACGCCTTGCTCATCGCGCCAATAGCGAACATCATCCTCACTTTTGCACTCTTCAATGATCACCGTTTCTCGTGGCTTGCCAAGGGCGACCACCAAGGAAATGGTCAAGTACTCCGGCATGTCGAAGAGAGAAGCCAATTGGGGATTAAAGGCACCTATTCTGCATCCACCTATTCTTTTATCCATCGCCCCGAGCAATAAATTCTGGGTCGCCACGCCAAGGTCGAACTGGGCTTCACTTTCTGGGCCCTTCAGCCTGTTTTTGTTTAACAGGCAGAGGACATAGGCACTGGGACGCTCTCCCTCTACTGGTCCTTTCCAGTCGGTCAGGTATCCGGCCCAGCCAAGATAAGGGAAAATTTTTGAGCAAAGTTCAGGGGTATTGACGACCATATATTGCCATGGCTGACCATTCCGGGCTGACCCTCCCAACCGAGCCAGGTCAATAAGCTCATGGAGGCTTGTCATGCTAATCGGCTCTTTCTGATTAAAACGCCTGAAGGTTCTGGTTTTCGCGATAATTTCCAGCATATACCACCATAATTAAGAAAATCTTATTTGCCACTGCATTTCAACGACAGGCTATCTTACCATTTTCAACCACCCAATGGCCACATTAATCTAACCGCGATAATCAGGATAATTTCTTTGACGCAATTCGTCTATGGAAAATAAGACACGATTTTCTACGGTACCAATACAAAACCCGTGAATGATCGTTGCATTCACGGGCTCTTTGTAGCGCACATTCTGTTAGCCATTTTCCAGTAATAGCTAGGCCCCATAGGGGTACTACAAAAAGGCCTGTTTGTCGGGTACAGGAAATACCTTCGTTGTTCATTTTATTATTTTTCCCGGCCGCCCCATTGAATGTCGCAACAGGCTATATAAGAGAGTGCTGTTTCGGTAATTACCTGGCCATGTTATATGTTTGGCTGTCGGTTCAGCTAGGCGGCTATGTCAGATGGTAGCTTTTCCGGCCGGAGTGATGCCATATTTACAACGCGCTGGACTATCGATCAGCCCTTTGCTTTTCAATTCGGCAATCTGATCACTGACAACCTTCTTGTCGAGTCCTGTCGCTTGGACAATTTCTTTCGAACCGCAGGGACCTTCGCACTTGGCAAGCGCCTCCAATATCAATTTGGATTCACCGCCAACCCCTTTACTGCTACTTGCACAACTACGCCCGCAACCACATCCGCTCATCACTATTTCTCCTTGTTATCTTTCATCCTTTGACATTCCGGACACACCCCGACAATTTCCAAGCGATAGCCGGTCACTGCATATCCGACCACAGCCCCAAATTCCTCAGTACTCAACCCCTTGTGAGCCATCTCAAGGTTATCTACCCTATGGCAAACCACACAATAGATATGATCATGTTCCGACGGATTATAGTCAAACCGTTTCTGTCTACCACTGATCTCAAGCTTCCCTATGATTTTAGCGCCAGACAGGATCTCAAGGTTACGATACACAGTTGCCAGACTAATCCGAGGCATAATTTTTTTAACGATATCATAAAGTTCATCCGCAGTCAGATGTCTTTGGCTATTAATGAGCTCACGGAGAATTATCTCCCTTTGATTGGTCATGCGTAGCTGCATAGGAAACCCTTGTTAATAAGAATATATACTATATGTAATTAGTTCTTGTTTGCTGGTCAAGGTCTTCTTAACCTGGCTCATAAATATTTCAACGAACCATCTTCACTGTTTTTTTTGTTTTTCTATTTCCTTCTTGAATTTGGCCTCGATATCGGCGAACAAATTCTGTCGTTTTTTAGCCATTTCAGCCTGAATGGCGGCGACCTTTTGATCGACATTTTTTTTCTCCGACTGAAACTTTTCAAGCTCCTTAGCAAGGCTGTTCTCTTCCGTCACCTTCTTAGGAAAAGTTTCAATATCCAAATGATTTGCCACTGCCAACTTGATGGAAAAAGGATCTTCAAAGGTCTCAATGATCCCACGTTTTACAAGTTTCCGGCAAAGCGTATGGCCCAACTCAACGGACAAACTCAACATTGCGCAGACATCTTCAAGCTTTGGCGGGCAACCCGCCTGATGCTGCAGAACTCGTATAGCGGCGACAAATAAATGAGCTTCAGTGTATGCGTCCATATTCAAATAAGCGATGAAAGTTTGAAATGTCTTTTGATTATTAGGGTTACGGTATTGGACAGAGACTTTTATGCCCCAAAAGGGCGGGCAACTTTCCGCCAAAGATATCCTGTTTTTTTCGATTGTGTTACAAGAAGTTTCAAGTTATTGCCAAAAATTCACAAAGAAAAGTCCAAAGCCCCAATCCTCAAGTCAGGCAAATCTCCGCATCAATTCACTCTTTCTTCATAATAATATATTGTAAAATATGGTATGATGATCTGAAACTCACCTATCAACAAATGATCAAGGGTGCTTATAGGACTCCCCCGTGGAGTGAGGTTTTTCAAATGGCAACAATAATCGGCAGAGATTTTTTTTCAAAAAGGCTGATAGCCTTTGAACTTTTGGCCTTTCTCTCTTTTATTGCCCTGATCTGGATAAGTGAGATTATTGATATCCCCTTTCTCCTGCTCGGCGCGGAAGCCAGCCCGATAAACTGGCGCGAATCCCTGTTCGAGACCCTGATAATTCTCCCACTCGCGCTGACCATCATTTATTGCACCAGAAAGGTGTTCAGCCGCATGAAGTACCTGGAGGGCTTTTTGCCGGTCTGCTCCAGCTGCAAGAGAATTCGCGATGAAAATGGGCACTGGCAGCAGATAGAGTCATTTATCCAGAACCGAACAGAAGCCAGATTCTCGCATGGGATCTGCCCACACTGCGCCCATGCTGAGTACCCCGAGGTATTTCCAAAACCGAATTAACATGATTTATTAGCTTTAGAAGCCTGTCGGCTTGAATCGAAAGTCATTTAATGAATACAAAGAACATCACCAGACAGAGCAAATCGCTACGAGGTGTCCTTTTTTGCCTCCTTGTGTTGCTGCAGTGTATCATCACCACTGCTACACCTGCCGAGGAAAGTACCGTAAAAATAGGCGTTCTCGCCATCCGAGGCGCTGAGCAGTGTATGAAGACTTGGGGAGCAACAGCCGAACATCTGACCGCTCATATCTCTGGAAAAACCTTTATCATCGTGCCGCTGACCCATGACCTGATAGCTCCCAGTGTTCGCGAGGGGCAAGTCGATTTCCTTCTCACCAATTCCTCGTTTTACGTGGAATTGGAACAACAGTACGGCATCAACAGGATTGCGACCCTGAAAGAGTCGCGGCTGGGCCGAGCCTATTCAAAATACGGCGGTGTCATCTTCACCCGCAAAGAGCGAAGCGATATCAGAACCATGAATGATCTGAAAGGCAGGTCGTTCATGGGGGTGTCCGAGGGTTCTCTCGGCGGCTGGCAGATGGCTTGGCGGGAATTAAAGGAAAATGGCATAAACCCTTACAGGGATTTCAAATCGTTGCACTTTGGCCAAACCCATGACAATGTCGTGTATGCCGTTCGGGACGGAGTCGTCGACGCCGGAACGGTACGGACCAATACGCTTGAGGAACTGAGCGCCGAAGGGAAAATTAACCTGGCCGATTTCTTTGTTTTCAAAAGGCTTCATGACCCGGATCTACAGACCCCGTATCTCTGCACTACCCCGGAATATCCCGACTGGCCTATGGCCAAAATGAAAGGAACAACCGACGAACTGGCCGAAAAAGTTGCCGTGGCCCTGCTGCAGATGCATCCCGATTCACCGGCAGCCCGTGCCGCCGGCTGCGCTGGTTGGACCATCCCCCTCAACTACCAACCGGTCATGGAACTGATGATGGCCCTGAGGCTTGGCCCCTACAAAGATCTTGGCAAGGTCACCATCGCTGACATTCTGCACAATTATGGGCCCTGGCTTCTCGTCGCTTTTATCTTTTTCTGTAGCCATATTGCCTTCACCGGCCTGGTAGTGAAACTCAACCGGCGGATCAAGGCATCGCATCTCTCCCTCATGGAAGAGATCGAAATGCACAAGAAACTGGACAGGGATTTGGAGCAGGCCAAACAATTGGCCGTGGCCGCTACCTCAGCCAAAAGCCGTTTCCTGGCCAACATGAGTCATGAAATCCGAACGCCGATGAACGGCATAATCGCCGCCACCGATCTGGCCCTTGCCGAAAGCCTGACACCGGAGGTCGAACACTATCTGCATATTGTACAAAACTCTTCCTATGCCCTTCTCAACATTATTAACGATATCCTCGATTTTTCAAAAATCGAGGCTGGACAACTGGAATTAAAAGAACGGCTGTTCAGGCTCGATGAGATGTTTGACCGGGTAATCGATATCTTCACCAATCAGGCGGCTGCAAAAGATATCGAACTGCTGGTCGATATCGACGCCAACACCCCGCGAATCCTTCGTGGTGATTCTCTCAGGCTGCAGCAGATCCTCACAAACCTGATCGGCAATTCCATCAAATTTACTCCCCCCGGCGGCATAATTTTGGTAAGTGTCAGGGACAGTGGTGCGACCGAAGGGCTGAGCGCCAGCCAGGTGGTCTTAAGTTTTGCAGTCAAGGACACCGGTTCAGGAATAGCCCCGGAATACCTGGCAATGCTCTTTGAACCTTTTACTCAGGGTGATTCTTCCTCAACTCGGAAATACGAAGGTACCGGCCTTGGGCTGAGCATCTGCAAAAAATTCGTGTCGATGATGCACGGAACCATCGGTGTTGATACCGCACTCGGCAAAGGCTCAACCTTTTTCTTTACGGTGCTGCTCGAAAAAGAGATGGATCCCGCAGTTTCGCGATTTATATTTCCACCTGACATCAGCAACTTGAACGTTTTGGTGGTCGACGACAGCGGGGACAGCCGGGAGATAATGGCAAAAATGCTCTCTTCGCTGGGTTTTCGGGTGGAAACACTTCCCTCCGGGACCGAGGCACTGCTACGACTGCAGGATAAAAGCGCGACTCCGGTTGAACTGGTACTTATGGACTGGAAAATGGCAGCTATGGACGGCATCGAAACTTCGCGAAAAATCCGTGACGAACTGCGCCTTACCCTGCCGATCATCATGATGACCGCCTTTGCCCGAGAGGTGCAGCGGTCAGCGGCGGAAAAGGTCGGGATCAACGGTTTTTTAACGAAACCGATTTTCCAGTCAACCCTGTTCGATGCCGTCATGGATGCCTTTGGCAAGAAGGGACTGCAAAAAAGCGGCGAGAAAATGTCATTTACCACCAAAGCCTCCATGTACAAAAAACAGCTGAAGGGCGTCAAAATCCTGGTAGCTGACGATAATCTTACCAATCAGGAAGTTGCCAAGGCCATTCTCGAAGGGGCCGGGATTCTCGTCACCGTCGTCGGAGATGGCGAGGATGCGGTAGTAAAAGTTGTAAGAGAGTCTTTTGATGCCGTGCTCATGGATATACAGATGCCTAGAATCAACGGCTTTCAGGCAACCCAGCAGATCAGGCAGATCCCCGGCTGTGAAACCCTGCCGATTATCGCCATGACCGCGCATGCCTTAAAAGGCGATGAAGAAAAATGTCTTGAGGCCGGAATGGATGGTTATGTTTCCAAACCGATAAATCAGGACCGTCTCTTTTATACTATATGGCGACATCTGTTGAACCGGAAACGGGTTGCCGGGGATACAACATCCCTAGAAAATGATCCGGCAATGTTCGCGCCGAAAGAGGATAATCGGCTGAAACTCGACACTCTCAGCGCACCGCCTGCCTTTCAGATTCCAGGCATTGATGTCGGCAACATGCTGCAATCCACCGGTCTCAATTGGCAAACATTTCAAGATATCCTGGTCGGATTTTCACGAGATAACCGCTCTACTGTCGCCGCCATAGAGCAGGCCTTAGAGAGGAAAGACCATACTGCTCTGCAACATCTCGCTCACAGCCTCAAGGGAAGTGCCGGTAATATTGGTGCCGGCGAACTGCGCGAGGTGGCAGACGCTCTGGAACTGGGCTGCACGTCACATCTCCCGACAGCCGACATCGCCCAGCTATGTCTGGAATTACAACAGGAATTAACCCGCCTCCTGGCTGTTCTTGAGCCGATGATCAAAAAGCCGGAGATTGCCCCCGGCAAAGCACTTTCGTCAGCCACAGCTGACGAAATTTTAATTCTTCTGGCAACCCTCGCTGAGGCCATCGACCGGTCCGACCCAGAAGAAATTGAGAAGATAACCGCACAGGTAAAAAAACAGCTTACCGATCGAAATATCGTCGATCAGTCTACCCTTGCCGAGCTCGAAGCAGAGACACAACGTTATGATTATGACCAGGCCATGAAGACCGTCGAATTCATGCAAAAAGCCGTGAAGGAGTATAAATGAACGGACCTCGACCACTCATTCTGATAGTCGACGACAATACAACCAACATCGATTTGCTGGTCAATACCTTAAAAGCTGAGTACCGCTTGGGCATTGCCAAAAGAGGTGTGAATGCCCTCGAATATGCCGAGAAGTATCACCCCGACCTTATCCTTCTTGACATCATGATGCCGGAGATGGACGGTTATGAGGTCTGCAGCAAACTGAAAAAAAATCCCCTGACTGAGTCAACCCCCATCATCTTTATTACCGCCATGAGTGAAACTATCAATAAAACCATGGGGTTCGACCTGGGAGCCGTCGACTATATCACCAAGCCCTTTCATGCAGCGGAGGTCAAGGCCAGGGTGCAGGCCCACTTGGCTATGGCTTTGATGAAGTCAGAACTCCGCTCCGAAAATGCCCTTCTTGAGCAAATGGTGACCAAAAAAACGGCGGAAATTCAGAACATGCTCCATGGCATTATCAGCAGCATGGCCCTCATGGTGGAAATCCGCGACCCATACACCCCCGGCCACCAGCAGCGGGTTGCTCAACTGGCCTGTGCCATTGCCGGCAAGATGAGTCTGACTGAGGATGCTATAGAAGGACTGCGCATTGCCGCACTTCTCCATGATGTCGGAAAAATCAGGATCCCCGTTTCAATTCTCAACAGAACCGGAAAACTCCTTGATGCCGAGATGGAGGTTATCAAGGTCCATCCGCAAATTAGTTTTGAAATCCTCAAAAATATTCCCTTCCCCTGGCCCTGTGCCCGAATGGTTCTTGAACATCATGAGCGACTCGATGGGACCGGGTATCCAAACAACCTGCACGGTGACGCGATTCTTATTGAATCGAAAATTCTAACGGTGGCCGATGTCGCCGAGGCAAAGAGTTCCTTCCGGCCCTATCGCCCGGCACAAGGTATCGAAGCGGCTTTAAACGAACTGAGACAACATCGAGGCACTCTTTATGACTGCGCTGCAGTTGACGCCTGTCTTGACCTTTTTGCCGGTGGGACATTTCAGTTTGATCTCCCGCAGCAGGAAGCTATCCGCCATGTTTCATCGCTCCACAATCATCCCCATGAGCAGATAGAATGAGACGGCTTCGTCGCCGGGAAAACCACAAAATCAAGATCGCCGGGGGCTGAGTGCCGCCGCCAGCAGTTCAAGAAGATGAACCGCCTTCACCTGCATCCCGGCGTGGTTGATGATATCCTGCAACTGCATGATACAACCGGGACAGGCAGTGGCGATCATGCTTGCCCCGCTTTCCTGAAGGCCGTGAGCTTTTTTTGCCCCGATGGCCTTGCTTGCCTGGTAGTGCTGGACTGAAAAAGTCCCGCCCAACCCACAGCAGACCGAGGCATCAGCCATTTCAACGAATTCGACATTAGGCAGAGCCTTCAGTAAAAGGCGCGGCTCCCTGGTTATCCCTTGAATCTTCAGATGACAAGGATCGTGGTAGGTGACCCGCGTCCTCTCCGGCCATTTTTCCATTCCGGCTAGATCTTCGAAAAGCCCGGTATCTCGAAGAAAAACACTGAAATCGATGACTTTGGCAGTAAAGCTTTCGAAGTTTGCCTTCATTGTCCGGTAATGTTCACCAATCCCGCCATTGCAGGAGCCGCAGGCGGTTAGGATGTGTTGCACATCCCTGCCTTTAAAGGCGGCAACATTTTTTTCAGCCAGTTCCGTAACCAGCTTGCCGTTTCCCGAAGAAAGAGCCGGAATGCCGCAACAGCGCTGGGCCTTCGGTAGATAGACGGAAAACCCAAGGCGGTTGAGGATGGACACCATATGTTCACCTATCTCCGGATAGGCGTAGGTGATTGAGCAACCGGCAAAGAACCCGACAACAGGCTTATCCGGCCGCCCTTCGATAAACTCCGGAAGTCGGTCAAAAAGGTTGCGAAAAGCAATCTTCGGCACGGTTCGGTCCTGCATGCCGGGAGCCGGGAAACGCAGGCGCAATCCGCTCGATTCCGGCACCTTTTTCAACAGCATCGGTGACAGTAAAGCTCCACCTTTAATCAGCCCATTCATCAGAGCCTTAGACCCAAGAAGAGTCGAAACCCCTTTGCCGATAAGGGACAGCCCTTCATTATCGGTAATCTGGCGGCGGATCGCCCCGACGATCTCATGGGTCGGCACTTTATTCGGACACTTACTGACACAGGAGCCACACATAAGACACATGTTGATGTCTTCCTGCAACCGCTCTTCAAGGCTCGTTCCTCCTTCTAGAAGAGCCGCAGCCAGGGCGATCTTGCCTCTCGCTACCGCCCCCTCTCTGCGGCTCAGCTGGTAAGTCGGACAATGGGCCTGGCATACCCCGCACTTGACACACTCGCCGATAACTCCGGCAAAATCCTGCAAATTCTTATTCTTATTCATTGTTCAGTTGTTGCCTGTCTTAACCGGAAGGTGATTAGAATTATACGAAAATATCTTGCCGGGGTTGAGAATGTGGTTCGGATCAAAAGCGTCTTTTATCCGCTGCATGTAAGAGATGGTAGTGGCATCGAGCTCCATGCCCAGATATTTTGCCTTGGCAGTTCCGATTCCGTGTTCTCCAGAAATTGAACCCCTTAGGGCAATGACCGCCTGAAAAACCTCATCGAGAACCCTTTCCACCTTTTCGGCCATGCCGTGGTGCCGCAGATCAACCATGATATTGACATGGATATTGCCGTCGCCGGCATGCCCGAAGTTGACTATGGGCACCCCATAATCGGTGGAAATCTTTTCCAGAGTGCGGATCATGTCGGGAACCTTGGAACGGGGCACGACGATATCCTCATTGAACTTGTCGGGATTGACCCGACGTAGGCTGGGGCTGACATTACGCCGCACCTGCCAGATCTCCTCCGATTCTTCATGGCTCGCGGCAATCCGTACGGACAGGATGCCGAAGGACTTGATAATGTCTTGTATTCTGGCGATCTGCGGATCAAGCATAGCAGCATCGCCATCGACTTCGATGATAAGAATAGCCTGACATGCTTCAGGCAAGGGTATGGGACTGGTAGGACGGATGCAATCGATGGTGGCCCCGTCCATGAATTCGAGGGTCGCGGGAATAATCTTTGCCCCGATTATCGCCGCCACCGATTTTGCCGCCCCTTCGATGGTCTCAAACTGGACCAGCATTGTCTTTTTTGCTGCTGGTTTAGGTAAGAGTTTCAAAATAATTTTGGTGACTATGCCGAGCGTCCCCTCCGAGCCAACAAAGAGTTTGGTGAGGTCATAGCCGACCACGTTCTTCAGCGTCTTGCCGCCGGTATGAATGATATCTCCGGTTGGTGTGACCACCTCAAGCCCCAGGACATAATCCTTGGTCACCCCGTATTTGACGCAACGCGGACCCCCCGCGCATTCCGCTACATTGCCGCCGAGGGTGCTGAACTCCTTGGATGCCGGATCGGGAGGATAAAACAGCCCAAGTTTCTCGACCTGCCGCTGCAGTTCGGCGGTAATTACCCCCGGCTCGACCTCGGCCGTGAGATTGTCGCTGTCGATATCAAGAATTTTTGTCATCCGCGTAAGTACCAGCACAATCCCACCCTGCACCGGCAGGGATCCGCCGCTAAAACCGCTGCCGGCCCCACGCGGCAACACCGAAATCTTGAGACGATTGGCAAGCCTGACAACCCTAGCAACCTCATCTGTCTTTTCCGCATAGACAACCACATCCGGCATATAACACTTCTGGGTGGCGTCATAGGAGTGGGTTATCATATCAGTAGGTGCGGTCAAAACATTGTCGGCGCCGACGATTTCAACAAGTTCCGCTATGATCTGTGCATCCATATGTATCCTTTCCTGGTCCCAACAGCACCTAGTTACTGCGCTATAAGATCTCTTTTATTGAGCGGAATACTTCTTCAGGTTTTCAACCGCTTTTATACCTACTGCTTTCAGTTTTTCCTTGTCTTTTGACATGAGACCAAGCGACACCGTTAAATAATAGCTGTCTTTCAGAATATGAAGTCCCGGAGGAGCCAGGAAATTATCATCACCCACGGAGTCGATCTTAACGGCGTCTTTGAAAGCATTCTTGGTTGTCAGGAAAAGAGATTCCGGTGTGTTTCCGCTCTTTTTGTCCATGAATACCGACTGGGTAAGGCCAATCTGCAGAAAAGCCTCATCCTTTTCATACACACACAATTTCAAACCGACGACAGGTTGTTCCTTCACGGTACAATCAACAAAATCGACACCGGTAAAAGACTTTGCGTCTTCCTTGGTGATGATCATTGCCGGCTCTATCATTTTTGCCCCAGCGCTGACGGCCTTTCCCTTCGGGTTGCTGTCACAACCACAAAACAGAAAGAACATAAGCATGATGCAGGTTGTTGCCAAAAGCATTCTTTTCATTAAAACCTCCCACATTTTTTTAAAATGAGATCTTGACAAAAGGTGCTGAAAACAGAGTCAAATAAGGTGTTAAAACAGTTTGTTAAATGCGAAAAGCCTCTCTAATGGATAAATACTCCTAAACAGAGAATCCATCCAAAAAATGAGGCTTTATGGATCAGAAGAATATCAAGCTCATTGGCCAAAAACAACTGAAAAAGCTATACCCAACCAGGAATCCCAGAACTCCAGGCAAGAAGCTTAGGTGCTGACAAATATTGACATAAACTCAACCATGCACATCTTTATTGGATTCGACGAGCTTTTTTTCGTATTCGTCGGTTTGCTCATGCCATGGGGTGACGGGGGACTACCAGGGGAGTTGATATAAGTACTTTCCGACTACCAGCATCATCCACCACTATCAAAATACAATGAGAGGAGGTTTCATGAAAAAAGCGCTCATCGCCTATCACAGTCGCACTGGGAAAACTGAAGCAATGGCCAATTTCATTGCCGAGGGCCTAAGATTCTGCACAATTGACGTAGTACTGAAAAAAATATCAGAGATTGACAACGAATTGGACATTGTTGGATACGACGCGTATATCTTCGGGTGCCCTACGTATCATAAGGATATGACAGGAGGAATGAAGCAGTTCTTGTTTAAAGCGGAGCTCGCCAACTTAACCGGAAAAATAGGCGGCGCGTTCGGTTCTCACACCCATAGCGGCGAAAGTGCACCAATGCTCTTTGATACCATGATGCATGTGTTTAAAATGGACATGACAGACCTCGGCCCCTTGAAACTTACCGAGGCCATGGTGACTGACAATGAAGGCGCGAAAGCCTGCCAAGACTATGGCAAAGCCATTGGCGAAAAGCTCGCCTAGATTAATAAACGGCTGGGAGAAAGAGCCTACACCGAAGGTTCAGGCTTGAGTTATTACCCCTCCATAACTCAAGCCATGTCAAGCTTTCTTCAAAACCCCGGACAACCACACGACTCAGTGTGATTAAAGTCTTCGTACATAAAACCAACTTGGCCATAGGCGTTTAGAACAGCACAAGCAACTGTACCGAAAGCAATGTAAATGGCCAAGTTTTTCGGCAACAGCGCCTAATCCGCAAGGAGTTTGAAAGAGAGTTTAACTCGCGCCCGGAAAACTGCCGGCTGATTATTCTCAATCTTCATATCGAGCGTCATAACTTCCGCTATCCGTAAATCACGAAGGCTGAGCCCTGCCGAATTCACTGCATTTTTCGTTGCTTCTTCCCAAGACACAGGACTTGATCCGACCAATTCAATTATTTTGTAAACACTCTCAGTCAT
>JAHJLI010000301.1 GCA_018821785.1 Pseudomonadota bacterium | reverse complement strand
TAAATATTGAACGGACCGGAGATCAGGTGCGAGTCAAGCTATTTACTGCTAGGCCAGGTATAGTGATCGGCAAAAAAGGTGCTGAAATTGAGATTCTCAAGAAAGAACTTGAAAAGCTCATTCCTCGGAAAGTATCTCTGGATATCCAAGAGGTTAGGAGACCAGAGGCTGATTCCCAACTTGTTGCTGAGAATATCGCGCAACAGTTAGTGCGGCGAGTCGCTTTTCGGCGGGCAATGAAAAAAGCCGTTAGTTCTGCATTACGCTTTGGTGTACAAGGCATAAAAATATCCTGCTCCGGGCGACTGGGTGGAGCGGAGATGTCTCGTTGTGAATGGGTTCGTGAAGGCAGAGTTCCTCTGCATACACTTCGCGCAGACATTGACTACGCTCTTGCCGAAGCCAACACCACCTATGGAATCATTGGCGTAAAAGTCTGGATTTTTAATGGGGAAGTATTGAGCGATAAGGATGGCGGCTCCGTGCAGTAGAATACTGCTCAAGGAAATTCCATATTAATTTTTGGAGTAGAAGATGTTAAGTCCGAAAAAAGTTAAACATAGAAAAGTATTTAAAGGCAACTCCAGGGGAGTCGCTTATAGAGGATCATCGATATCTTTTGGTGATTTCGCTCTTAAAGCCACCGTATGTGGCAAGATGACAGCACAACAAATCGAAGCGGCCCGTATCACAATTAACAGAACCATGAAAAGGGGCGGAAAAGTTTGGATAAGGGTGTTTCCTGATAAGCCAATCACCAAAAAAGCCGCCGAGACACGTATGGGCAAAGGCAAAGGTACCCCTGAGTCATGGGTTGCCGTCATTCAACCTGGTATGATCCTATACGAGATTTCTGGTGTCAGTGAGGAGCTTGCCATGGAGGCACTTGGTCTTGCAGGAAACAAGCTGCCATTTTCGACTAAAGTCATTTCCAAGGTGAACACATTATGAAATCTGAAGAAATTCGGAAGATGTCTGCTGAAGATCTCGCAAAGACCCTAAAAGGATTGCGTGAGGAGTTAGGGAATATATCGTTTCAGCATCATATCAGGCCTCTTGAGGACACATCCAGACTAAAGAAAATTAGAAAAGACATTGCCAGAATTGCGACTATTGAGAGGCAGTCTATTAATTGATTGCAGGTTTTTACAATTGAACAAGATTCAGTCGGGTTCTAAAAAAACAACACTAATTGAATAAATTATGAGTGATCTAAATACATCGAGAAAGACAAGAACTGGTTCTGTGGTTAGCAACAGAATGGAAAAAAGTGTTGTCGTTCGGGTAGAGCGCAAAGTTCGCCACAAGTTATATGGCAAATTTATGAAAACAAGCGTTAAATATCTGGCCGATGATGCGGAAAATCTTTGTAATATTGGAGACGTCGTTCTCATAGAAGAGTGTCGACCTCTGAGTAAAAGAAAGAGGTGGCGTGTCAAAACTATACTGGAACAGGCTGTGTGATACTGGCGAAAGTATATACTCGACTTTGACAACTTGTTTCGGAAGAGATATCAGGTGAAATTATGATTCAGACAGAGACAGTACTTAATGTTGCTGATAACTCCGGGGCCAAGAAGGTGCTCTGTATAAGAGTTCTAGGTGGTACCGGAAAGAGGTATGCAACGATTGGGGATGTAATTGTTGTAACGGTAAAAGAAGCTATCCCCAACGCTAAAGTTAAAAAAGGTGACGTTATGAAAGCGGTCATCGTACGAACTAAAAAAGAGCTTAAGCGAATGGATGATACCTGGGTAAGGTTTGATGATAATGCTGCGGTTATGCTGGCATCATCGGGTGAACCTGTTGGGACGCGTATTTTTGGACCGGTTGCTCGCGAACTAAGGAATCAAGGGTTTATGAAAATCATCTCATTGGCCCCTGAAGCACTTTAACCGCCCGTATCTGCGCATTGGGTATAGTAATATTGATTGGAAAAAGGTACAGCGATGAGACAGGGTAAAACATACCTGAGAAAAAACGATCAGGTTGAAGTAATTGCCGGAAAAGATAAGGGCAGGGTTGGGAAAGTGCTCCGTGTTCTAAGAGATAAGGACAAGGTTGTGGTAGAGCGGATCAACATGATCAAAAGACATACCAAGCCAAGAGAAATGAACCAACAAGGACAGATTGTAGAAAAAGAAGCGCCTATTCATGTTTCCAATCTTCAGCTTATTTGTCCTGAATGCACCAAAACTGGCCGCATAGGAAAGAAGATTCTCGATGATGGTACAAAAGTTCGCTGCTGCAAGAGTTGCGGTGGTTCCATCGAAAGCAAAGCATAGGAAATCAAAAAGGATACGCTAGGAGTTATAAATGGGTGCGCTTAGAGAAATGTACATAAATGAGTGTGTTCCTGCACTCCGAGAGGAATTTGGCTATACAAATGTCATGGAGATTCCTCAGATAAAAAAGATAGTTCTCAACATGGGGTTGGGGGAAGCTGTGCAGAATCCGAAGATTGTTGAAGGTGCAGCTAACGAACTGACCATGATCGCTGGGCAGAAAGCAATAATAACAAAAGCCAAGAAATCTATAGCCACATTTAAGCTTAGGATGGGTATGCCTATTGGCTGTTGTGTTACCTTGCGCGGCGATAAAATGTATAACTTCTTCAGCAAATTGGTAAATATTGCGCTACCGCGTGTTCGTGACTTCAGGGGGTTGTCTTCCAAGGGATTTGATGGCAGAGGTAACTTTTCCATGGGAATTCAAGAAGAGATTATTTTTCCCGAGATTGATTACGATAAAATTGACAAAATTAAAGGTTTAAATATTACTATTGTAACTTCAGCCAAGACAGATGAAGAGGGTGCATTCCTTCTTAAACAACTTGGTATGCCGTTCAAGAAATAATTGCATAATCGTTTTTCGAAGATTTTAAAATGAAAAGTATTTGGAGGTCGGTTTGGCTAAGAAATCTATAATTGCAAAAGCACAGCGGAAACCAAAATTTTCAGTGCGTAAATACAACAGATGTCCTCTTTGCGGACGTCCAAGAGCGTTTATTAGAAAATTCGGTATCTGCAGAATCTGCTTCCGTAAGCTTGCGTTAAGCGGTGAAATAACTGGTGTCACTAAATCCAGCTGGTAAAAAATTCTTTCTATCACTGTGTGATCCTGTTTACTATTTTGAAAAATAAGGAGTGTTCGCTATGTCTATGAGCGATCCACTGGCAGACATGCTGACCAGATTAAGAAATGCAGTAATGGTGAAATTCGATTCAGTTGAGATGCCTTTATCTACAGTGAAAGTCGATGTTGCAAAGGTTCTTAAGGAAGAAGGATATATTCGTGATTATCAGGTTAAATCTGATAATATTCAGGGTACTTTGAAGATTGATCTCAAGTATGGTCCAAATAAAGAGGCTGTGATCACAGGGCTTAAAAGGGTAAGCAAACCAGGCTTACGCAAATATACCAAGGTAAACGACATACCGAAGGTACTGAATGGGCTTGGGATCGCAATTATATCCACATCCAAGGGCGTTGTTACAGACAAAACAGCTAGAGCTCTGAATTCAGGTGGGGAGATAATTTGTGAGGTCTGGTAGACCCGCGAATAACGGAGGATTTTATGTCTCGAATTGGTAAACAACCTATTCCGGTTCCTGCCGGAGTGAAGATTGACCTTAGTGGTCAGCAGATAGTAGTTACCGGCGCAAAGGGAAGTTTGAAGCGTGATGTTATTAGTGAATTGGAAATTGATTTTCAGGACAACGTAATAAATGTCAAGAATCGTATTGAGAGTACAAAAGTAAATGCCTTTAGAGGCCTTACTCGATCCTTGATAAACAATATGATTATCGGGGTTGCTGAAGGGTTTAAGAAAATTCTGATTATTGAAGGTGTAGGATATAAAGCGAGTGTAAGCGGTTCTACACTCACCCTCAATGTGGGCTATTCAAGCCCTAAAGATTATATTTTGCCAAAGGATGTCGCGGCTACTGTTGAGGGAAATACAAAAATTGTTCTTCAGTCAATAGACAAAGAGTTGCTTGGACTGACGGCCTCGAAAATTCGTCAAATTAGAAAACCTGAGCCATATAAAGGCAAAGGTATTCGTTATGAAAATGAGCATATAGTAAGAAAGGTTGGCAAGTCAGGAACTAAATAATTGTTCAGGTCCGCAAGGCCCGTAAATATTAGAATGGTACATAGCAATGGCTAAGACGAATCCAAAGACTACTGCGAGGGCTAAACGCGTCCAAAGAATTAGGAAGAAAATTTCCGGCACTTCAGAACGCCCAAGACTTAGAGTCTTTAAAAGCAACAAACATATATATGCCCAGCTTATCGACGATGTCGCCGGAAATACCCTGGTATCTATGTCGACAATCGATAAAGAGTTCGTACTGGGTGAAGAAAAAGGCAAAATTGCCGCTGCAAAAAAGGTTGGTCTAGCTCTCGCAACTCGTGCTAAAGCTAGTGGAATCAGCAAGATAACCTTTGATCGCGGTGGTTCTGTTTACCATGGTAGAGTTAAATCACTTTCCGAGGGTGCTCGGGAAGGTGGTCTTGATTTTTAATGATTCTTCATATTACGGGGGTGCCCCTTGTCTGATTTCAAACGTTCCAAAAGTGTGGCTACTGAGGAGCTGATAGAGAAAATTGTTTTCATTAACCGGGTTGCTAAGGTAGTAAAAGGTGGCCGCCGATTCAGTTTTAGTGCCATCGTTGTTGTTGGTGACGGCAAAGGAAAGGTGGGTTACGGTTTAGGCAAGGCAAATCAGGTTCCTGAGGCAATTCGTAAAGGCGTTGAACAAGCTCGGAAAAGTATGTGTTCTGTTGCTCTTACTGAAACATCAATTCCGCATCAGATTATTGGCAAGTTTGGTTCCGGAAAGGTACTATTAAAACCTGCATCAGCTGGTACTGGCTTGATTGCTGGCGGGCCTGTTCGTGCGGTACTCGAGGCGGCAGGAGTGTCGAATATTCTTACTAAATGTCTTGGATCGCATAATCCTCACAACATGGTTAAGGCAACTCTTGCAGGGCTTAAAGAACTTCGTACTGCGCGAAATATCGCTGAGTTGCGTGGAAAAAACGTAGAAGAAATAACTGCTTAATTACAGAATGGCATGGCGCGTAAAAAGCTGCATGCTGTTGCTGTGTAATATTTGCTTAAAGAAGGTAGTCAAATGTCTGATACAATTACAATTACCCTTGTTAAGAGCGGCATTGGTGGAACCAAACGAATCAATGCGACTTTAACTGGACTGGGGCTCACCAAATTGAACAAGACAGTGACAAGAATGGATACGCCCTCTATCAGGGGCATGGTCAGAAAAGTATCACATCTTGTACGTATAGAGGAGAATTAAGATGCTAACCCTAGCAAATCTTGCGCCCCAGGTTGGATCTACCAAGCAGAGAAAACGTCTTGGTAGAGGGCCCGGAAGTGGGCATGGCAAAACTGCCGGACGCGGTCATAAAGGTTTTAAATCGAGGTCAGGTTCAGGTGTTAAACCCGGTTTTGAAGGGGGGCAAATGCCCTTGCAACGGCGTTTGCCAAAACGTGGATTCAACAATATTTTTAAAAAGCAGTTTGCCCTCGTTTCCTTGACTCAGCTAGATTCTTTTGCTGCAGGCGATATAATTACGATTGAAGCTCTTATTGCTGCGAAAATTGTTAAAAAAGGAATGGCAGTGAAAGTTTTGGCGAATGGCGATGTATCAAAAGCCTTAACAGTCAAAGTCGATAAGATGAGTGAAGCTGCGAGAATCAAGATTGAGAGCGCCGGTGGATCAGTTATTATTGAAGACATTGCATAAGTTTAGAATGATTGATTGTTTGGTGATTCTTTAATATTAACATTTTATACACTGATGAGTGGAACTGGATATAGGTATTAACAATGAGCGGAATTCAGAGTGCTGCGAATATTCCAGAGCTACGCAGGCGTGTTTTGTTTACGCTTATCATGCTTGCAGTTTACAGAATGGGAGTTCAGATACCAACACCAGGTATAAACGGGGAGGCACTCTCTGCGTTTTTTACTGAGAAGGCTGGCACTCTGTTTGGCATGTTCAATATGTTTTCGGGAGGTGCTCTTGAGAATTTTTCCATTTTTGCCTTGGGGATAATGCCATACATCAGTGCTTCTATTATTATTCAACTGTTGACGGTAGTTATACCGCAACTTGAAGCACTCAAGAAGGATGGCCAGGCTGGACAAAGAAAAATCACTCAGTATACCAGGTATGGCACAGTTTTTCTGAGTATTATTCAAGGTACCTTTATAGCTGTTGGCCTGCAAGGAATGACCGGCCCCGGAGGTGAAGCAATAGTATTAAACCCAGGATTGCAGTTTAAACTAATGACGATGCTCACATTGACATCAGGTACTGCTTTTATCATGTGGCTTGGCGAACAGATGACAGAAAGGGGTATCGGGAACGGTATTTCATTAATAATATTTGCGGGAATAGTTGCTGGAGCTCCATCTGCGATAGTTAACTCGATTCAGCTGATAAAGGCTGGTGAAATTGCTCTTTTCTTTGTGCCTTTTCTCGTGCTCTTTATGTTTTTTGTTGTTGCACTCATTGTTTTTTGTGAGACTTCACAACGAAGAATTCCTATACAATATGCAAAACGCGTTGTTGGGAAAAGAGTCTATGGGGGACAGAGTTCACATCTGCCATTAAAGATTAATATATCAGGTGTTATTCCGCCAATATTTGCATCCTCTATCATGATGTTTCCTGCCACAATCGGTAGCTTCATTCAGGTCGATTGGGTACAAAGGGCGTCGGCTGCAATGTCACCCGGTACTGTGTATTACTATATATGTTATATTGTAATGATAGTTTTCTTTTGCTTTTTTTACACAGCGGTAACCTTTAAGCCTGACGATGTAGCTGAAAATCTAAAGAAACATGGTGGATTTATCCCTGGAATCCGACCAGGGAAAAAAACTGCCGAGTTCATTGATAAAATTCTCACT